>CAYUCD010000076.1:0-3787 GCA_964443265.1 uncultured Gammaproteobacteria bacterium
GAACGGCTCGCAAATCTCGGCGTCTAATATGTCTCTGCATCAAGCGGTCATGGTCGAGGAAGTTATCGAACACCTCGATGTCCATGCTGGAGGTCTCTATATTGATGGAACCTTCGGAGGTGGAACGCATACAGAAGCGTTGTTGTGCGGATGCGCGCCAGAGGGCCGTGTCCTATCACCCGATGTTAATCGCAAAGCGCCCGAAGACGGCAAGATCCGTTTGGCTTCGTACGGCGATCGTTGGATCGGCCTTGAAGCAAACTTTCGCCACATAGAGGAAGAAGCGAAGCGGATTTCTTTTGCGCCTGTTGACGGCATCCTGCTTGACCTGGGTTTTTCGTCTGATGAATTGCAAGATCCAACCATCGGCCTTTCTTTTATGAAAGATGGCCCCTTGGACATGCGCTTGGGCGAAAAATCAAATGAAGATGGGCTTACCGCAGCAGACATCATCAATACCTGGTCTGAAGCAGATTTGACCAAGATGCTGACGAACTTTGGTGAAGAGCGCTTTGCCTCGCGCATTGCGCAAGCCATTCTCCGCACGCGTAAAGCCTCTCGTATCATTCGTACGCTCGATTTGGTCACCATCATCGAACGTGCGGTTCCAGCGACCTATGAACACGGTCGCATTCATCCAGCCACGCGCACCTTTCAAGCATTGCGCATTGCAGTCAATGACGAACTCGAAGCCCTGAAAGATGCCATCCGCGGAGCACGTGCCTTGTTAAAACAGGACGGGCGCCTCGCGATCATCACCTTTCATTCGTTGGAAGATCGCATTGTCAAACAAGCCATTCAAGCCGCAGAAGATATGGCACCGCTCACAAAAAAACCATTGGTGCCAAGTGTAGAAGAGGTCGGAGAAAATCCGCGAGCGCGCAGCGCCAAGCTCCGCGTCGCCATCAAAAAATAAAAACCAACCTATGACCCGCACATTCATGATGACCGTTGACCAGCCCCAAAAAGCTTTTGGGCTGTGTCTTTCGTGGCGTCAGCGTATTGCAGAAATAGGGAAAAAAGGATGGATGGGACTCGTGATCGCCTTTACGGTCGTGGCAGTCGGCGTGTATGTTTATCAAGTAAATACGTCAGCAACAAAGAGTTTTGCTGTGCGGGATCTAGAACGAAAAGTTGAGCAGTTGCAAAACTCGGTCGTCTCTTTGGAAACGCAGATTGTTTCGTTGCAGTCCATGAAAGAACTGCAGGCACGCGTAAAGTCGCTCAATTATGTGCCTGTAGATCGAATTGAATTTGTAGATGCAGCACGCGGATCCTACGCATTGGCAAAATAACAAGATTAGGGTTGTTCTAGGCTCCTCCTTCATTGGCGTGACAGGGGGAGCTTTTCGTTTTGGGTGGTTGTGCTAGGGTAAAGAACGTTCCTTGATAAGGAGGGGCCCATGCCCAGAAAATCAGCGCCTACGCGTCTCGAAGCGCTCACGACCGCCTTGGCAGAGCTCACGACGAGCGACCTGCTCTGGGGCATTGCGGCCTTCTCCGCAAAGGAGAGCCTCTCCCAGCATCGGTTCTGCGTATTGATCCTTGCGCTTGCTCAGCGTTTTCCGCTCCTGACGAGAAAGTTTCGTCTGGAGAACGACGATGAGCGCCTTCGGTTCCAGCCGCTCAAGAATCTGCTGGATCAATTGTTTTCCGGAAACCTGAAGTTCGTGGAGCAGAGGGAAGGCCCGCCTAAGCCGATCTTCGTGTTCCAGGCCGGACAGCAGCGTCGATTCAAGGAGACCTTGATGGAGGATCCCGTCGCAAAGTTGCACAAGTCCGGACTCGAATACTTGGCCGCGATCTTTGATGAACGAGAGGTCCTCGCACCGCCCCTGCCCTAACCTTCCTCGCCCGCCGATGTGCTCATCCTATGAGCCTTCGGCGGGTTTTTCGTGATATACTAAAGCCATGCAATCCAAAGCCGGCTCCGTGGCGCGCTATCTTTTGCTTGATATCCTGGGAAGCGTCCTTCATTTTCCCTTGTGGTGGTATACCACAGGCTTTCAAGACGTTTTAAATTGGGTAAGTCGCACGCTCTCTTATCGATGGCGAAGCTTTAACATGGCGCTCTGGCTCAAGTCGCTTTTTGTTCCGATGTATGGCCAATACGATCTCATCGGGCGGCTCGTCAGTGTGTTTATGCGTCTGGTTGTGTTGATCGGACGCTCCATCTTTTTACTGGTTGAAGCGAGTATTTTATTGATCATCACCCTGCTTTGGTTGATCGCACCGCTTGTCGGCGTGGTCCTGTTCTTGGACGGGCTCTCTCGAGGATTCTCCTGGGGCGCGATCCAGCAAACATTATATTAATATGGATTCCACGCTCCCGATTGAAATTTGCCGGGTCTGCAACGGAGATCCGCGTGCATCCGAGCATTGCAAGGCGTGTCGAGGATCGCAAGTGGGATTGCCCACGTCTTATGGCTACGCAGTGTGGGCTGAACCATTAAATGGATTTGCTTTTGGATTTAGACGGTGGCGCGCACGCATGAATGCGTTTTTAAATGTGATCTGTGGCTTGGTAGTTGCGAGCTGCGTTGGTCTGTTTGCTTGGATGCTCCTTCGTGTTGGACCACAAGAAGCCCTAACCATGGATTTTTGGTTTTCTGGAAGATGGTATGTCACGGTGTTGTGGCTTGGCTGGATTTTAGCGTGCTTCTTTATTTTTCGTCTTCAGGCCTATCGATTAAAACCGCGCATCATGCCAGCATGGGGCAAAACCCAAGTCGAACGCCTCAAAATGCAAGAGCAGACAAACGTACGCCGAGCGCTCGACGTCTCTGTCTATTTTCAATCTGCTGCGTGGCAAGTGTTGGAGCAGGCATATGAGCTGGCATCAAAATTAGGCCGCACCGAAGTTTTACCTGTACATGTGTTTGCCGCGGTTCTCGCAAGTCCAGCAGGCGGAATTTTTACCACGCGTCTTGGGCTCGACTATCAAAAAATAAAAGAAGGTCTGCTCGACCTTTTACGTGCAGGCCCTCCTGGAAGTCCAACCGCCTTTTCTGTGGAGGTAAAAAGCGTTTTATTACGCGCCTTTGCAGATGCAGATCATGTTCATCGTCAACATGTGGGAACTATCGAACTCTTTGTCCAAGCGTTTTTAGCAGATCCAGCCTTGCAAGAGGTTTTTGATGCAGCCGGCTATCCCGTGAAACACGTGCTCCATGTCGCAGAGTGGATTCGCATGCAAGAGCAGATGCAAGAAGAATACGCACGGTTCATTACTTTGGCACGCATGAAGCCAGCCAAGAGCATGAATCGAACCATGACTGCGCGCACCACCCCGCTTCTAGATCGATTGAGTGAAGATTTAACGGCTTTGGCGCGCGAAGGCTACCTTGCTCCGTTGATTGGTCGCGATGAAGAAATGGAATCCCTATTGCGTGCGATTGAAAGCGGAAAACACTCGGTCGCCATTGTCGGTGAGGCGGGCGTTGGCAAGCGCGCCATTGTCGAAGGGTTGGCACGTCGCATGGTTGAAGAAGATGTCCCGGAAGCCCTGTTTGATAAGCGCCTCGTGTCAGTAGATATTCCTCAACTTCTTTCTTCAGGAGAGCCCGGGCAAGCCACAGAACATCTGCTCGTCCTCTTAAATGAAGTCGGGCAGAGCGGAAATATTATCTTAGTCGTTCATGGCATCGAAGCCTTTGTCGGCCCTGGATTTGGCGGAACCATTGATTTAGCCGAGGCATTTGCCACAGATCTCGATAAAGGCCATTTCCCGGCCATTGCCCCGACATACCCCCAAGCCTGGCACGAACTACCCGCACCATAACTCCTT
>CAYUCD010000077.1:0-3773 GCA_964443265.1 uncultured Gammaproteobacteria bacterium
GGAAAAACACCGACTCTTTTCTGCCCGGTTGCGATTCCAAAAAATCTCATTGCTCTTGATCACGCGCATCGCTTTACGCATGAAATGGCTGTTTTAGAACAGCCATGGGATTTGATCGTAACATTTGATGCAGGAGATGTGCGTCGTGCAAGTCTTGATCAAAAAAAGACAAAAGTTCCAGTAATCGTATTTGATCATCACGCAACCAACACACGTTTCGGCGATCAAAACATCGTCATCACAGAAGCCACGTCCACCTGTGAAGTCGTGTTTCATTTTTTCAAAAAAAACAACATCCCCCTTTCCCCAGCTATCGCTACATCTCTCTTAGCCGGGATCCTGTTTGATACAACGTTCTTCACAAACGCCGCAACCACAAAAGAAGGCATCGAAATTGGTGGCGAACTCTTAGCCGAAGGCGCGCGCTTTGCAGATCTCGCAAAATATCTGACAAAAAATAAATCCATTCCTGCATTGCGCTTGTGGGGGTTAGCCTTATCTCGATTGCATAAAAACGAAAAAGAAGATTTGGTCTCCACGTATTTTCTCTTAAAAGATTTTGAGGCTATGCCTGGGTCAGAAGAAATTATTGATGGGATGTCCAACTTTTTAGCCGGAACGTGTGGAAACGCAGATACAATTTTGGTCTTGCGTGAAATGGCCGGCGGAAAAATCCGCGGATCTCTACGCAGTCAAACAAGAGACGTGGCAAAAATCGCCAAATCCTTTGGAGGCGGGGGCCATACAAAAGCCGCTGGTTTCACGATCGAAGGAAAAATTGAGATAAAAGATGGAAAAATGGCCATTAACCCAAGTTCAGAAATTAGCACTCTCTTAATTTGACTGCTAAATCAGCCTCCTCTATAATGCAAAAACATATGAAAAATCCTTACGAAATAACCAATTTGAAAGTGGATAATAACTATCTGATCCCAACCGTCATCGAAAAGAACAATTTTGGTGAACGAGCCTACGATATCTATTCTCGTTTACTCAAAGATCGCATTATCATGCTCGGCTCCCCTATTGATGATGATGTGGCCAATGTCGTAGTTGCGCAGCTTCTCTTTTTAGAAAGCCAGGACAAAACAAAAGATATTAAGCTCTATATCAATTCTCCGGGTGGATCCGTTACAGCAGGCCTCGCCATCTATGATGCCATGCAGTATGTAAAACCAGATGTTTCTACCATCTGTATTGGTATGGCCGCTTCCATGGGCGCTGTGCTCTTAGCCGGTGGCGCCAAAGATAAACGCTTTGCGCTTCCAAATGCGGAAATCATGATTCACCAAGTACTCGGCGGTTTTCAAGGCCAAGCCACAGATATCAAGATCCACGCAGAACGTATTCTCAAGATCAAAGAAAATTTAAACAAAATCCTCGCCAAACACACAGGTCAAAATCTGAAAAAAATCGAGGAAGATACGGAGCGCGACAATTTCATGGAGGCCTCTGACGCATTACGCTACGGACTGATCGACAAAGTCATCGCCAAAGCATAACAAAAAAAATCCCCCGGCTCCGCCGAGGGGATTTTTTTATTTATACGCGACTTTTAGCTCTATACCCGTGAAAAAATATTTAAGGATCTCGTCATAGCGCTTGCCATCATTTGCCATTCCTAGCGCACCTGTCGCAGAAAGACCTACACCGTGTCCCCAAAGGGTCTTGCCCTGATCCCAAGGAACAGGAACAGACACAAGCCATCCATAAGGTCCTCCGCCCCACACTTCGGTCCAAGAACGCGTACGGCCATCCGAACGGGAATAATACGGCGTGATAGCTAACTTGCCCTGGTACGTCACAATTTGTCCTCGTGTGGCATTAATAGCCGCAACAACATTTGGATCTCGAATCTCTGCACCATAACCGCGATAAACCTGATCATATGTTGCATCCACGGTAAAAGATTCATCTGCATGCTTAGTCCCGCGTTGAACGTGGTACATCGCATACGTACGCGCAGCCGTAAGCAGTGTTCGCTGGAATTCCGGCGGACTAGAATTTGATGTTTCTGCAATCCCCTTCAAATAATACTCGACCGGAAGTTCATTAATCACCCAAACATTATTCGTAGCAGGAGTATAACGCAATTCAAGTTGAGCACGGAACACGTTATCATTTGTTCCTGGTAACCAAGAAAGCGGACGAGAAAAATCAGCAATCTCTATAGCAGAGATGCCATCATCTGCGCGAACACGAAAGAGCGTTGAACTTTCATTCGCGCATCCGTTTCCAGAAAGAGTATAAAGCTTTGTGGTACGTGAAAATGAAATCGTAACAGAATTTCCAAGCGGAACCTGGCAAACACTTGAACCAGAAGAAGAAAGAACAGAAATGGGAACGTATTTTGCGCGGAAAACAGCCTTATCATCCGTTGTCTTAAATAACCCCACACGAATCAACGGCTCCGCAGGCAAAGAGGAAAGATCTCCATTTAAAGGAGCCAACTGAAGCGTTGGATAAGAAGGTAAAGAAGTCGAAGGTGTAGAAGGCGTGCTCGGCGTTGTCGTCGAAGGAATATAGCCATCTGCTGTTACCGTAATCGGAATATCAATCAAACCACCATCCACAGGCTGCTGATCCGCATGCAATTGAAAACTCGCTGTATAAAATCCTCGCTTGGCTGGCGCTTTAACACGGAATGTTAAAAATCCAATCTCTCCAGGAGCCGTCGCCCCGGAAACGCGAACAAGCTCAGTAGAATCCAACCAAGAATCATCCCGCACAGAGGAAAGATTGCTAGCTAAAATAGGCGTCACACTCTTAAAGCGTAGACTGCGCATATTCCACGCAAGAGATCCTGTATTTTTAAATCCAATCGTTACTTCCTGTCTTCCATTTCCTAAAAGCGTAAGATCTTTCACGGATCGTAAAAGAACAAGTGCGGAATAACGCCCATCAGAAAGTGGACGATCAGCAATAGAAGTCAGCATATCCCCTCCTGGCGGAGCTGTGGCAATAAATTCAGACGTGAGAGGTACTTGAATAGGAAAAGTGACACTCCCGCCAGAAAGCCAAGCTGTATTTTCAGATGCAAGAGCAAATACTTCTTGATAAGACCCTGGAGTCGGCGGCGCGCGGAGCTCTAAAACAAAATGCCCAATCTCACCAGGCTTCACAAAAGCTTCCTGTAATTTCACCGCATGACTCTCTGAAAGCCAACGAGTATCTTTAAAAGAGCTCTTCCGTTCTTTGGCTCCATCCACAGCATAAAGGGAAAGATAGTTTGTTGAATCTCGTTCCCAAGTCTTTTTTCCTGCGTTTTTAAAAGCGAGCGTAACCACAACATGTTCTTGAGCATTAATCTGCCATTCTTTTCCGCCCTTATCCACTAACTCTGCAGCCCAATCAGGATTATTTGAAGAGAGAACCGGGACAGAAGAAGTGGGTGCAGAGCTTGGCGAAACAGGCGGAATAACCGCGACGTTTCCAACCGTAATATCTAACGTAAATTTTCCTGTTTTTACCCAAGCCAGTAATTCTGCACACAAAATATAATCTTCACGATACACGCCCGGCACAGAGGGAGCCTTAATCGGAAAACGAAAAACCGTGGTACTTCCTGGAGCCACGGTTGGGGACGGTAAAAGCGCTGGCCGCTTAGTCGTATTCCAGCCTGAAGTGTAAAACTGACTCGTTGTTTCAACACGGCGAACCGCATCGTAACGATAAAGAGAAAAAAAATTTCGCCCTGTTCGATACCACGTTGCTGGCCCTAAATTTTTAACCGTCAATTCAACCACTCCAGACGAACCAGGCTCCATAGTCTT
>CAYUCD010000078.1:0-3713 GCA_964443265.1 uncultured Gammaproteobacteria bacterium
CCCTTTTTGGTTCTCGGACGCGTGTAAAGCTGTTGAACTTGTTTTTGCGTAATCCGCAAGAGCCCATTTTTGTACGAGAACTTTCGCGCCGCGTAGGCACCCAAATCAACGCTGTTCGGCGTGAATTATCAAATTTAGTGCAATTAGGCATGATCGTAGAAACCGATGCCGTGCCAAAGCCAGGTCTTGAAACCCGCAAACAGCCAGGCCTCAAAAAGAAGTACTACCGCATCAATCCAGCGTTCGTCCTTCTGCCCGATCTCACCGCTTTGTTACTCAAAGCACAGGTGCTCTTAGAAAAACGATTAGATCAAGAACTTGATCGCGCAGGAGATGTAAAGTACCTGGCCTTCTTGGGAATCTTCTTGGGTAATCGCACGCAGACCGTTCCTGTCGACATTTTTATTGTAGGTAAGGTTGATAAAAAGCGCGTGCAAGAACTCGTGAATGGCGCAGAAGCAGAACTTGGCGTGAGTTTGAACTTTTCTTGCATGACGCCAGAAGAATACGAATATCGCAAAGAGGTGGCTGATCGTTTTTTAACCGCCATTGCAGACATGCCAAAAGCCGTTGTGATTGATCGTTTGCAGGTGCGTCCATAAGCCTATGGCCTGGTTTTTTTTGGACACGCACGCTTCCGGTTTATTTACGTTTGGATTTTTAGGCAAAACCATTGAATTACAATCTGGCCAAGGCCGTGCGCGTGAAATGCTTACGCAACTGCCATCAGCCGAAACACTTAAAAACGCAAAAGGAATCTGTGTTGTGGCCGGACCAGGCACATTTTCCTCAGTTCGCACGGGCGTACTCTACGCCAATCTTCTCGCACGTTTGCTCAAGCTCCCCTTGGTTGGTGTTTCCGTAAAAGAAGCCGAAGATCTGCCAACGTTGTACAATGCCTTAGAAAAGGGGGAGAAGGAGGTTGTCTCGTACGTGGCACCGATCTATGATCGCGCGCCAAACATCACATTGCCAAAACACGCATGACCTCAAAACGTATTCTTGAAATCATTCCAGGCGCTCTGGTATGGATCACCTTGATCGCGTCCGTAACGCTTTCTTTTATCCGTCCGATATGGATGGTGTATTTCGTGATTTTGTTTGATCTGTACTGGATGTATCGCATTCTTTATTTTATTCCGTTCTCTCTCATCTCTTGGGTGCGTTATCGCAAAGCTCTAAAAACGCCTTGGCAAACAAAGGCAGAAAAATTAAAAGCATACGACGAAGTTCGTCACCTCATTTTTTTACCAACCGTTAAAGAAGATGTTTCCGTGGTACGAGAAACATTGCGCGTTCTCTCTTCTGCCGCCTATCCAGCCTCGCGCATGATGGTCGTCCTCGCAGGAGAAGAACATCATCAAGACAGTTTTGAAAAAGTCATCGCAGAGATCAAGCCGGAATTTGAAGGCAAATTTTTAAAATTTTGGACCACGACCCACCCAAAAGATTTGTTAGATGAAGTGCGAGGAAAAGGATCAAACCTGCACTGGGCAGCAACCAAAATCGTACCAAAGGTGCTCGAATTGGATTTGGATCCAGATAAAATCATTGTTTCTTCGTTCGACGTGGATACGTTGGTCCATTCCCAATACTTTTCGTGTTTAACCTATCTCTATCTCACCACGCCAGACCCAACCAGAAGCTCATATCAGCCCGTGGCGCTTTATAATAATAATTTGTGGGAATCTCCCGCTGCCGTGCGCGTAGCCATGTTTGGGACCACGTTTTGGCTCTTAACCGAACTCGCACGCCCAGAGGGGATGATGACGTTTTCATCGCATTCCATGAGTTTGCGTATGCTGATGGATGTTGGCTATTGGCAAAAAGATATTGTGTCCGAAGATTCGCGTATCTTTTTGCAGGGTTTAGTTCATTATCATGGCAATTATCGCGTAACACCCATCCACCTGCCTGTTTCTATGGATACGGTAATGACCGGGAACTATGGAAAAGCTCTTGTTTCCCTCTATAAACAATTCCGTCGTTGGGCATGGGGCGCAGAAAACTTCCCGTACATGGCGCAAAAATTTGCAGAAGATAAAAAAATGCCATGGACAATGAAGGCGCGCTGGCTCTTTAAGCAATTGGAAGGTGGATATACCTGGGCCACAGCGCCATTGCTCATTTTCATCCTTGGTTATTTGCCGTTTTGGGTGGCGCCAGAGGCATTTCGTGAGTTCGCCCTTTTCCAGAATACGCCGTTCACGCTTCAGTGGCTGATGCGAATCTCCATGATTGGGCTTTTTATTTCCGCAACATTAGCTCTAACACTGTTACCGCCCCGTCCTGCCAAGGTGTCCCGTCCATTTGCCTATACCATCATGTTGTTGCAGTGGGCGCTTCTCCCCGTGACCTTTATCGTCTTCGGTTCCATTCCAGCGATTGATGCGCAAACGCGTCTGATGCTCGGAAAACCGCTTGGATTCAACGTGTCGCCAAAAAGAAAAATAACAAGTTGATCTGGTATGCAAGAAGCTGCTCGCTGGGCTATCCATGTGGCCTCATGGAATGATGCCGCGCAATTGCGCGATCTTGTGAGTTCTGTGGAACAACAAACAATAAAAGATGTGCAGTGCGTGCTCGTGGATTATGCGCGAAACGAAGGCAGTGCCGGAGAAATAGCAACGAGTCATCCAAATGTGGTGGTCTTACGCCAGGCGCGAGAAGGGGGATTTGCAAAAGCGCATAATCAAGCCTTTGCGCTCACCCTTGCACGCTGGCCAAAGGAAAACCTTGAACAGCGTTTTGTCCTTCTTGTCCATCCAGACACGATCTTAGAACCGCACGCCCTTGAACGATTGGAAGAATGTTTCACGGCTGATCCATCGCTCGTTCTCGCAAGTCCTCGTGTTTTGCGGGCCAACATCAAAAAAGGGGAGGAAGGAGACAGCCGAGAAGTCATCTTTTCAGAAACCATTGATCAAGATGGATGGCTGATCGGAAAAGCAGGCAAAATCACCTGGCAAAACACCGGAGCAGAAGCCATGAGCGCAGAAGTCGCAGAAAATGCTTGGCCATCATCCGTAGCTTGCGCGATTCGCGCCTCGTTTTTACACGGTTTACAGCAACAAGGATGGCTAGACGAGCGTTTTGAAGAGCGATCTGCCTGGTTAGACCTGGTTTGGAGAGCTCGCTGGGCAGGAGGAAACGTCTCAGTCGTAAAACAGGCTATGGTTTGGCATCACGCCCATCAGCCCCTAGACAAAATGGCCCATTTCGCCTATAAGCGTTGGTACGATAAGGAAGTGCTGGAAGTGCGAAAAGCCCGTGTGATCGAGGGATTCATCCAATACGTCTCCCTTCCCACGCGCTATGCTTTCAAATTCGCATTTTCCTTCATCCTAAGCGCCTTGCGATGGTTAGGTGTAGCTCTCACAGACCCGCGTCTGTGGCCAAGCTTGGGAAGAGCGATTCGGCTCTTTCCGCATCTCGTAAGCACGCGGTGGAAAAACAAAAGCAAAAAAAGAATCCAGCCAAAAACCGTGCGTGCGTGGTTTGTATGACATTTTCCCCTCCAGGAGGATTTGAAGGCGATAAAAAACCGCTCGTGTCTTTTGTAACCGTGAGTTACAAGATGATGCATTTTGTGCGCCACCTCTTACAGGGCATTCAAGAAGCATCTCCGCAATTTTCTTTTGAATTTTTTCTCGTGGACAATGGATCAGATGATGAAACCGTTTCCTATGTCCGCGAACATTATCCATGGGTCA
>CAYUCD010000079.1:0-3708 GCA_964443265.1 uncultured Gammaproteobacteria bacterium
CAGATGCAAACCGCACAAGCCGTCGCGCCACATACAAAGGGTCTTCCCCTGCTTCTAGCATGCGTCCAAGCCAATACAACGCCGCATTTGCATCACTTCCGCGCATAGATTTATGCAACGCAGAAATAATGTTGTAATGCTCTTCTCCATTTTTATCATACGTCAGATGTGATCGCTGTAACGCGCTCTGCACATGCGGAACGGTAACGAGAATCGTTCCATCAGCCCCTCGCTTTGCACTCGTCACGGCAAACTCCAAGGCATTTAACGCATGACGCAAATCCCCATCGGCAATACCAATCAATTCATTCAGCGCCCCCTCTCCCATCACAATGCGTTGTTTTCCTAATCCGCGCACTGGATCTTGAATCGCGCGCTCCAGCACCTGTTTTGCGCCAACTTCATCAATCTTATCCAACACAAACACTTTTGATCGCGAAAGCAACGCGGAAATAACTTCAAAACTTGGATTCTCTGTGGTCGCACCAATAAACGTGACGGTCCCCCGCTCCACCGCTGGAAGTAACGCATCTTGTTGCGCTTTATTAAAGCGGTGAATCTCATCAATAAATAAAATCGTGCGCTGGCCATGAAGCTTGAGACGATCCATCGCTTCTTGAAGCACGCGTCGAATATCTGCTACCCCAGAAAGAACCGCAGATAATTCGCAAAACACCGCATGCGTTTTTGCCGCAATCAAAGATGCGAGCGTGGTCTTGCCTGTTCCGGGCGGTCCCCAAAAAATTAAAGAAGGAACTTGATCCTGTTCAATCAAATGTCGCAAAGGCGCATCAGGACCAATAAGCGCCTGCTGTCCAACAAAATCATCAAACGAAACAGGCCTTAATCGGTCGGCTAAAGGCGCAAACAAAGATCGTCGCTGATCAAAAAGGTCCCCCATATCTCTAGAGAATATCGAACAGAAAACGAACGGTCAACCATCAAAATCTGGGCCTTTTTACCCCCATTGTTCCTCTTAAAAGGTTTGTGCAATAATAACCAAGATCCTTCTATGAACAAAAGCTTCTCTGTCAAAATCCTCGGCATCTTGCTGATCGGTCTTTTTTGCTGGCAAGCTGCTCCTGTCTTTGCTGCAACAACTGTCACAACAAAAACGCCTGTCAAAAAGGTCGTCGTGCCAGCGAAAAAAGTCGTTGTAAAAAAAGTGGTCAAAGCAGATGAAAAAATGTTTGCAGAAGCGCCAACGCGTTGTCTCACGCCAACCATGAAGTCGTTGTACGCACAAGCGCTCAAACAAATGGCTCTAGACGTACAAAAAACAAAACCCGGCTATCAAGAAGCCATCGCAAATTATAAAAAAGATTTAGAAACCGTGTGGTCCGCCATGTTTGAACCTTATTGCGGATATGGCAGCAATCGTTTAGTCGCCGTTCAAAAATCGTTTCAAAAATCTGTCATCAAAACGCGCGCTCGCTTTCAAAACGCGCTCAAAGCTCCACCAAAACTAGAAGAACTTACACCAGCTGAACTCACCGCAGAATCGCCCTCACAACCCATTCAATTTTAAACCAAAAACTCTCCGGCTAGGCTGGAGAGTTTTTTTATTACGCGTTTAACGTTTGATGTATCTTCCTGCTGCCACCCAAGAGACAAATCCCACAATCAAAAACATCCCAAGAGCTTCAACACCTAAAATAAAAGGTCCTTGGCTGCGGAAATACGTAAACAATCCTGG
This sequence comes from uncultured Gammaproteobacteria bacterium, assembly GCA_964443265.1. Taxonomy (GTDB): domain Bacteria; phylum Patescibacteriota; class Patescibacteriia; order 2-12-FULL-60-25; family 2-12-FULL-60-25; genus VGLT01. Next base: position 1,697 of record CAYUCD010000079.1, read on the forward strand.
ATCAAGACCTTCAAACAACGGCTTAAGTGCAGGCTCAAGCCAGACCATCGCACCCACAAGCAAAGCAACAGAAATCAACAAAGAAAACGTCGCAAGCCAAATTCCCTCCAACAAAAAGGGACCTCGAATAAAAAAGGAAGACGCTCCCACAAGGCGCATAATGCCAATTTCTTCGCGTTGCGTATAAATCGCCACACGGATGGCATTAAACGCAGTCAGCAAACCAAACAAAGCAAAAATTGCCACAAGAACAGCACCGGCAATACGACCATTGCGACCAATCACACGCACACGTTCAATCGCAATTTGATGATCATCGTACGTGCGTGACTGAATATAAGAGGTGTACTGGGGATTCTGAATTGCTTGTAGCAAGAACGGATAATCATCGGCTTCTTTCGCTTTTACAACTAATTGCGCGCCCAATGGATTCGCTTTCAATTCATCCAAAGCAGATAAAATTTTTGGATCTTTTGCATGCCGTTCTCGAAACGCGACCAGCGCTTCTGCGGGAGTGACAACCTTAACTGTCGCGACCTGGGAAAGAGACGTTAAATAAAATTTTGCTTGAGTAACAATCGCTTCCGGCGTTGCAGGCAAAAACGTCACCGTGACATCAATCTTTTCTTCCAGAGCCGTAATCACGCGCGTCATCAGAACGTTCACGCCAAGCAAAACATTTACAGAAAGCAATGCCATGACAAACACAAAAATCGTGGCAAGCCCAAGCCAAGCATTGCGAAACAAATTCTGCCAAGAATACTTAAACACGCGCCAAAGATTCTTCATACAGATAAAAGATACTTTCCTTCTTCCATATCAGCCGCAACTTCCCCTTCTTTAAGCGTAATCACGCGACGACGCAACGCATTTACCACTTCGCGGTTGTGCGTGACTAAAACGATCGTCGTGCCAAACTCATTGATCTTCAACAATAAATCCATGATGTCTCGCGTATTAATCGCATCTAAATTTCCCGTAGGCTCATCCGCAAGCAAAATCTTTGGACGATGAACAAGCGATCGCGCAATAACCACGCGTTGCTTTTCTCCACCAGAAAGCTGCATAGGAAACCGATGTGCACGCGTATCCAGTCCAACAATATGCAAAACCTGCGGAACAATCTCCTGAATGCGCTTTGATGAAGTTCCTGCCACCTCCAAAGCAAACGCCACATTTTCGTAAACCGTTTTTTTAGAAAGAAGTTTATAATCCTGAAAAACCACGCCAATCTGGCGGCGCAACAAAGGAATATCACGAGAAGGAATGCGTGTAATATCCCATCCACCAATCTGAATACGACCAGCCGTTGGCCGTTCTTCTGCAATCAATAATTTCGCAAGGGTCGTTTTACCTGCTCCGCTTTGCCCCACAATTGAAACAAATTCTCCCGGCGTAATACGCAAAGAAATATCCTTCAAACCAGGAATATTTGGGGGATAGACTTTAGAAACGTGTTCAAGATGAATCATATCCCAAGGATGGATCCAGTATATCAAGAGACATCAAAGCCGACCACCGGTCATCCACACGAAAAAAGAAGAGGCCTGTGCTATACTGCATCACATGAGGAGCGCACACGCGCACAAAAAAGCCTGGGTCATTTCAGTAAACATGGGCTATGGGCACGAACGCGCCGCGTTCGGACTAGAAGATTTGGCGTACGGAAATATTATTACAGCCAATGCCTACCCAGGAATTCCAAAAGAAGAAAAAGCCGAGTGGACCCGCTTGCGAAAACTCTACGAAAGCGTCTCGCGCTTACAATCCATTCCATTAATCGGCAAAACCATCTTTAGCGTGATGGATTCGTTTCAGCGAATCCCAGATTTTTATCCCCGCCGAGATCTTATCAAACCCAACCTTCAACTCATTGAAGTCTATCGCATGATCGAAAGAGGTCTCGGGAAACACTTGATCGAAAAACTGTCGCGACGCGCATTGCCTTTTGTCAGCACATTTTTTACAGCAGCTTTTGCCGCAGAAATTCAAGGCTATCCAGAAGAAATCTA
>CAYUCD010000080.1:0-3708 GCA_964443265.1 uncultured Gammaproteobacteria bacterium
TTAAATCTTTAAGAGCCGCGCTACCATATCAGAAAAATGCTCTTGTTGCAAGTCTAGATCTTCCTGGAGGTAGTTTTTCAAATGTTCGCGTATTTCCACAGGGTTTTGTTCTTCTAAGGAAATGCGCATGCGAGGAATTATCGGATTGCGATGTTCAAAATAGAGGACCTTGGAAATAGGAGGTTGATAGATAATGGCAAAGTGATCGAGGTCGCGGTAGAGGTGCATTTTTCCATCCCAGACAATGCCGTTTTCGCCTACTTGGACCAGGATTTTTTTTGGGGTTTCGTTTCCGGCTAAAATTAAAATAATGGCAAAGAGCAGAATCAAGAAAGCGAACAAAAAGTTTGCGGTCCAGATGGCATAGGCCATAAGGAGGAGAGCCACCACAGACATAATGACGTACCAACGCGGTCCGCGTTCGTAGCGTGTATGTGTGGGCGCTTCCCAAACAAACTTATCTTGGCTCAGGATCAGAGCATTTTCCACTTCGGGTGGGTAACTGATCATACTAGAGGATAGGATACCACGCGCAGACCTTCCTGGGGAGTTGTTTGCGACATCTTAGAAAACCCCTTAGCATAGGTTTATGCTCCGCTGGGATGACCCGATTGGCTTTGTAAAAGGCGCTACGCCTGTTGTGCGTGGGGCTTGGGAAGAGTTGGGCGCCAAAACCATTGGCGACTTATTGCGGTTTATTCCACGGCGTTACGATGACTATTCCAAGACGGTTGCGATCAAAGATGTGCAGGCAGGGGATGTTGTTACGGTTCGTGGCAAAGTTTTGAAGTGCGTGAAGCTCCCTTCGTTTCGCAAACGCTTTCAAATGTTTCGCGCCACGATTCAGGATGAAACAGGATCGCTTGGGGCCACGTTTTTTAATCAGCCATGGGTTTTGCAAGAGTTTTTGCCTGGACGCGAGGTGTTGTGGTCTGGAAAAGTGACGGTGCATCCGCGTTTTGGAAAGAGCATGTCGAATCCGTTGTGGGAGGCGCCGAATCGCGTGTCTGTGGCGGTTGGCAAGCTTGCGCCTGTTTATCCTTTAACAGGATCACTTACGCAAAAGCGCTATCGTCGGCTCGTGCAATCTATTTTAGAGACCATTGAATTTCCTCCAGAATCATTACCTGAAGATTTGCGAACGCGGTTGGGTTTGATTCCACTTGAGAAGGCGATCCGCGCGGTTCATGAGCCAACAACCATGGAAGAAGCAGAGCAGGGGCGTGAACGACTTGCGTTTGATGAATTGTTGACGTATCAGCTTGCCTTATCGCTTGCTGGACGCGAGGCGCGCAAAGCCGGATCTATTGCGATTCCTTTTGATGAGCGATTTGCACGCAAGTTTGTGGAAGGACTTTCGTTTCCTCTGACAGGAGATCAGAAGCGCGCCATGTGGGCTGTGATTCAGGATTTACAAACGGGTTTGCCTATGCGGCGGCTGCTTCAAGGCGATGTAGGTTCTGGAAAGACGGTGGTTGCTGCGTTTTTAGCTGCGCATGTTCAGCGCTCGGGCTCGTCTGCAGCTGTGCTTGCGCCGACAGATATTTTGGCGCGCCAACATGCGACGGCCTTTCGTCGTTTTCTTTCTGCGTATCAAGTTCCGCTCGTCCTCATCACACGCACAGAAAAGCATGTATTTTTAGAAGCAGAAGATCGTACACTTTCGCCTTCAGAATTGATTGCCACGATCCAACAGGGGAATGCGGTGTTTATTGGCACGCATGCGTTGCTTGAAGCGAATCGTTTACCAGAAGATCTTGCGCTTGCGATTGTGGATGAACAGCATCGTTTTGGGGTAGAGCAAAGAGAGGCGATGATTGTTTCGACACGGCGCGATGGACGTGTGCCCCATTTTTTATCCATGACCGCGACGCCGATCCCGCGTTCGCTTGCCCTTGTTTTTTATGGGGATCTTGCGGTTTCTAATTTGTATGAAAAACCTGTAGGACGCTTGCCGATTCCTACCACGGTCTGCCGAGGAGAGGCGCGAGAAACAGCGTATCAGGCCATTCGTGCGGCTGTGGCGCGTAAAGAGCAGGCGTTTGTGGTGTGTCCGTTGATTGATCCATCAGATGTGTTGGGTGTGCGTTCTGTTACGCAAGAATGGAAGCGCTTGTCGCAAGGATCATTAAAGGGATTGCGTTTGGGGATGTTGCACGGACGTTTGAAAACAGCAGAAAAAGAAGGCTTAATGCAGTCGTTTCTCTCTGGGGAGTTGGATGTGCTTGTGAGTACGACCGTGATTGAGGTTGGCGTGGATATTCCGCGTGCGACGGTGATGGCCATTGAAGGCGCAGAACGTTTTGGCATGGCGCAACTCCACCAACTTCGCGGACGCGTTGGACGATCACATTTGCCGAGTTCGTGTTTCTTTTTAACCGATGCAGAAGGTCCGTCCTTTGAACGCTTGCAGACGGTTGCGCGCATTCAAGATGGGTTTCGTTTGGCAGAAGAAGATTTAAAAGAACGCGGGAGCGGGCATTTGATGGGAAAAGAACAAAGCGGACAGCCATTATTTCATGCAGCCAAGATGACCGATTTGCGATTAATGACAGCTGCAAAAGAAGCAACAGAAATGATGCTTGGACAAGAAGGATCGTTGGCGCGATTCCCAGAGTGGAATGCTCGCGTCCAACTTTTGCGAGAAACGAGCCACTTGGAATAGATTATTTAATAGAAAGAATCTCCAGCGCTTCTTTGATGGTTTTGCAGATGTGAATACGCGCAGAGGGATCAACCGGAGGAAGTTTTTTGATTGGGGGGACGATCAAATTTTTGAACCCAAGACGAATCGCTTCTTGAATACGGCGCTCTGCGTGAGCGACAGGTCGCAATTCGCCAGAAAGACCAACTTCGCCCCAGCCAGCTGTATCTGGAGAAAGGGGACGATCATATTTTGCGGAGGCGATGGCTAAGCAGATGGCGAGGTCTGTGCCAGGCTCGCGCGCATCAACGCCACCAACCGCATTGACGAATACATCTTGATCGGAAAGGTTTACGCCGGCGCGACGGCCAAGAACAGCTAGGAGAAGTGAGAGACGACTTGTATCAACGCCTGTGGCGCGACGAGAAGGGGTGCCATAGCCTGCAGGGGCAACAAGCGCTTGAATCTCAAGCAAGAGAGGGCGCGAGCCTTGTGCCAGACAGCTCACGATGGTGCCAGAGGTGTTGGTGGGACGATCAGCGATAAAGCTAGAGCTTGGATCAAGGACTTCTTCGAGTCCTTTTTCTGTCATGCGAAATACCGCCAGTTCATCCGTGTTTCCAAAACGATGTTTTACCACGCGTAATAAACGAAAGGATTGATAGCGATCGCCCTCCATCATCAAAACCGTATCCACGAGATGCTCAAGAAGACGCGGACCTGCGAGATCGCCGTCTTTTGTGACTTGCCCAACAAAAAAGACAGACGCGTGCGAGCGCTTGGCAGATTCGGAAATGGTGGCAGCGCTTGCGCGGATTTGATTGGGATTACCTGGTTCGCCTGGAAGATCTGCAAGGCGAATGGTTTGGATCGAGTCCACGATGGTGAGCAAAGGCTTTTGTTGTTCGATGGTGGCAGCGATAGTTGCTGCGTCAGAGGTATCTAAAAAGTGAAGCGTTGTTGGCAGGTTTTCGGAAAGGCGACGAAGGCGTAGGGCGACTTGAGAGGGGGATTCTTCGCCTGTGACATAAAGCGCGGGATAAAGCTTTGCAAGTTCACACGCT
>CAYUCD010000081.1:0-3662 GCA_964443265.1 uncultured Gammaproteobacteria bacterium
AGCTGCCATGAGTGCTGGATAGCTGAACAGTCCAAGTCCTGCGCGTTCGCGCCCTTTTTTTCCAGATTTATCTTTAAATTGCGTCATGCGTTCGATTTCTCCAAGCTTGGCAATCGTCCCCAAAATCCACCCAAGTTCTGCATGCTGTGGAACCTCACTTTGGACAAAAAGATCGCAGCGTTCAGGCAAAAGCCCAATAGCAAAATACGTGCCAGCAATATCCAAAATGCGTTGGCGTAGTTCTGCTGGATCTTGCGGAACCGTGATCGCGTGTAAGTCTGCAATGAAAAAAAGACAGCGATATTCGTGTTGAAGCTTCACCCATTGCTGAAGAGCGCCAATATAATTGCCCAAATGCGGGGTGGAGGTGGGTTTTACACCAGACAAAAGAAGATCTTGCATACGCAAAAAGGATAGTCGAACAGCACCAAGATGTCGAATGTTTAGGAAGCGAAACCGCCAGCCTGAATTTTCCAAAGCGTATGATAGATTCCAGGACGATGAAGAAGGGCTTCGTGCGTTCCTGTGTCTGTAATCTTCCCTTGTTCCATCACAATGATGCGATCCATCTGCATAATCGTGGAAAGCCGATGAGCAATCGCGATCGTGGTCTTTTGTTTCATGAGTTCCTTGAGCGCTTCTTGAATCGCGAGTTCTGATTCTGAATCCAAGCTCGACGTTGCCTCATCCAAAAGAAGGATCGGCGCATTTTTCAAGATAGCTCGAGCAATGGCAACGCGTTGACGCTCGCCTCCAGAAAGTTTAATGCCACGTTCACCAACAAACGTGTCGTACTTGTTGGGCAAGTGTTGGATAAACTCATGGCACTGCGCGCGTTTCGCTGCTTCGATCACTTCTCGATCTGTTGCATCGCGTCGACCATACCGAATGTTGTCCAAAAGTGTGCGATGAAATAAAACCGGATCTTGTGGGACCAACGCGATCTGATCACGCAGACTTTCTTGCGTCACATCTGCAATAGATTGGCCATCAATCAAAATCGTTCCATGGCTCACGTCAAAAAAGCGCAAAAGAAGTTTGATGATCGTGGATTTTCCAGCACCCGATGGCCCAACCAGCGCAATTTTTTCTTTTGATCGGATCGTCATGTCTAGTTCATTGATCAAAGCGGTATCTGCGTCTTGGTTATAAGAAAAAGCCACGTCCTTAAATTCAATTTTTGCCTCACGGACAGCAAGTTTTTTGGCGCGTGGCACGTCTTGAACTTCATAGGGGAGGTCCAGAACATCAACCGTCTCTTTTGCTTCAGCAAAGGACTCAAACATGCGGCGAATTAGTTTGTACGAGCTGTTCAAGCGACTAAATAAGCTGATGAGATATCCCTGAAACAGCGCAAAGTCACCAACCGTGAGCAGATGACGTTGCCAAAGACTCACCGCAACGCTCATGACCACAAACTCAATCAAAATCATGAGCCCAAACTGAATCGTCGCAACATTGCGATTATAGACCCAGCCCTGGATGCGCATCTGCTTAAGCTCATTGGACACATGACGCAGCCGTTTGTCCTCATCCTTTGTCCCACTAAAGAGCTTAATGTTAATGCTATTAGAAAGCGCATCTGAAAGTGTGGCTCCAACTTCTGTATCTTTTGCGGCGCGCGCCACATCAAACGGAAGTTTGCGCAGAGCATTTGAATAATTGACCGCAAAAAACAGAACGGTCCACACAAGTACGGCAAAACCAACCCAGAAATTGCGTCCAAACAGAACAACCAGAATACCGATAATGGTCACGAGAAGCGGAAGAATACTGCCAGCCGAAATATCAAAGATGTCTTCAAAAGACTTGGTGATGCGATTGATCCGGCGCACCAAAGAACCAGTAAACGCATTCGTAAAAAAGCGATAGGAGTGGCCCTGGAACTTATGAAACGCGTTTTGTTCCAAATCCGCCATAACACGCGGTTCGAGCTTCGCAATTCCGTACCAACCCCAATGCGTAAACGCCCAACTTCCAAGATGAATCAAAAAGACAATGCCTAAAAGCGTAACAAGCGGAATGAATAATCCATCCGTTGATCCCGGGGTCGTGAGAACATCAAAAAAGCGTTTGTAATAAAGGGGAGCAATCAAATCCAGAACACTGCTCGTCACAATGCTAAAAACAATCGTGAACACGATCACGCGATACGGTTTCAAGGCTTGCCAAAAGAACTGGATCACGCGCCGATTGTTACTCTGAGCCATGAACACAAGTGTACAGGGAAAATCGCAGACAGAGGAGGGGACAAGAAACAAAAACCCCCGGCTCCGCCGGGGGGTTTCTGCTGTTAGACCTCGACAATCACCGGAATAACCATTGGTCGTTGTTCTGTTTTGATAAACAGGAACTCGCCCAACTCATCGCGTAATTTATCTTTCAAATACGCACCATCTGCAGCAGCTTTTGGATTACGATCCTTTAGAACTGCCGCCGCTTTTTGTTTGGTTTGCGTAATTAAGTCTTGATGTTCCTTCATATACACGAAACCGCGGGAAATGATTTCTGGCAAAGCCTGCAGTTCTCCTGTTTTAGCATCTACAACCGCGATCACAATCACCACGCCTTCACCGGAAAGCTGTTGGCGATCTCGCAGAACAATTTGGTTGGTATTGCCAACGCCCAATCCATCCACGAACACATAGTCCGTTGGGATTTTCTTGTTGGTCAGCATGCCATTACCTTTTTGATCGAATTCAATAATCTGCCCGTTATCCGCAATAAAGATATTTTTCGGATTAAAGCCAGCCGAAGCTGCCACACGCGCGTGATCGCACAAGAAGGAATAGTGCCCCTCGATAGGAATCAAATATTTGGGCTTAACCATCTCGTGCATCTCTTTCAAATCATCCTGTTGCGCATGGCCACCTGCATGGACGTCCATCATTTGGTAATGAATCACGGTCGCGCCTTCGCGATACAGCGTATCTTTGACGCGTTGCACCGAGCGTTCATTACCAGGAATAACAGACGAGGAAAACACAACCGTGTCTCCAGGTTCAATGCTCAAAAACGGATGTTCGCGATTCGCAATGCGCATGAGCACAGCGCGTTCTTCGCCTTGCGCTCCCGTACAAACAACGGCAACGCGGTCGCGAGGATAGCGGTCAATTTCTTTGACCTCAATGATCGTGCCTTTTTGGATTTTGACATACCCTAATTGTTGAGCAATCAAGATATTGGATCGCATGGAAAATCCTTCAACCGCAATTTTTCGTCCTTGTCGTTCACACGCCAGAATAATCTGTTGAATACGCGAGATCATGGACGAAAACGTCCCAATAATCACACGTCCTTTTGCGTTTTGAATGATTTCGTCAAGGTTGTGTTGAATTTCGTGCTCAAGAATTTGTCGTCCAGGTTTAGATGCGTTCGTGGAGTCCGCAAGCAAGGCAAGCACCTTGCGATCGCCCAATTGTTTAATCTTTTCTGTGTCCTGAATAGACTGTGAGCCTGGTTCTGGGTCGAGTTTAAAGTCTCCGGTGTGCACGATAATGCCACAAGGCGTGTTCACAATAAGACCAAAAGCGGTCGGAACAGAGTGTGCAACACCGAAAAATTCGACTTTAAAGACACCGAGCTGAAGAACATCGTCTTTCGTCACAGAATAAAGATTCAATGGAGGAGAGTCGCGATGATCTTCTTGGCGTTTTTGAATA
>CAYUCD010000082.1:0-3555 GCA_964443265.1 uncultured Gammaproteobacteria bacterium
CGCGTCCGCTTTCTGGTCGTCCAGCTGGCAGTCCGCCTGATACGCTCCTCTCGTATTTTCCAAAGGATTTTCTCACAGTCATCGACGAATCACATGTGACGATTCCGCAACTGGGCGGCATGTATGAAGGCGATCGCTCGCGTAAAGATTCATTGATTGATTTTGGATTCCGCTTGCCATCCGCGCGTGACAATCGTCCGCTCACCTTTAAAGAAATCCAGGAGCGTATGCGCGAAACGATCTTTGTTTCTGCCACGCCAGGGGATTTTGAATTCAAACATTCTTCGCAGATCGTCGAACAAATCATTCGTCCAACCGGCCTTATTGATCCAGAGATCATCGTGAAACCCATCACGCCAGATAAAAAGAAGGGCGGTTATCCTGGTCAGATTGAGGATCTGATCGAACGTCTCGTTCCAGTCTTTGCTCGCAAAGAACGTGCGCTTGTTACAACCCTCACAAAAAAGATGGCAGAAGATCTCACAGATTATCTTTCAGATCGGGGCATCAAAGTCCGCTATTTGCACAGCGATATTGATACGGTTGAACGCTTGGAGATTCTCTCTGAATTCCGCAAAGGAACCTATGATGTGATCGTGGGTGTGAACTTACTGCGCGAAGGCTTGGATTTGCCCGAAGTTTCTCTTGTCGCGATTCTGGATGCAGACAAAGAAGGCTTCTTGCGTTCTGACACCTCGTTGATTCAAACCATTGGTCGTGCAGCGCGTAATGTGGCTGGCCAAGTTATGCTCTATGCAGATCACATGACCGGCTCCATGAAGCGCGCGATCCAAGAAACAGATCGTCGTCGCACCAAGCTAATTGCCTATAATCAAGAACATCACATCACGCCAAAGACCATTCAAAAAGCGCAGGAAGATTTACGCGCCATGCTTGGATTAACCATCAAAGAAAAAGACGTGAAGCAGATTCTCAAATTAGAATTAGGAGCAAACACGCAGAATTTAGAAGAGATCAAAAAACAAAAAGAAGCGGAAATGAAAGAAGCGTCCTTGAATTTAGAATTTGAGCTTGCTGCCATTTTACGCGATGAAATAAAAGTGTTGAGTCAGGAATTAAAACGACGCGGCAAAATTATTGCCACGAAAATTCCGACATAAAAAAGAGCCCTCCGTCGCTAAGGCGAGGGAGGGCAAGAAGAGGGGAAAGGGCGTCATGGCGGCTAGACCGCGGGCAGTTCGCATGAGCGATTGTCCTGGTAGGTCCAGTGGTCTCGGCCAAGAGGATGATTGTCCCCGCCAGGACCTTCTTGGGCCTGGAGGCGAGGGCAGGTAGGGGCATGACCCTTGAAGTAGTAGTCGTCGCAAGGGATGCATTGAACGCGCCCCACAGGACGACCACAGAACCGACAGATGAGCGATTCCCGCTTGGTGTCGAACTCAACCGGAGAGACTCGGATGGACAGCGTCGGGTGCGAGGAAGATGCAGGAGCGGAATCAGGGACAAGATGGAGCGGCGGACAACGGCTTGTAGCGTTCATGTTCCTCTCCTTTGTGAGGAGGTTGTTGGGACCGAGAACAGAAGACTCACTCTACAGAATCTTCCTCTTTTTGGCAAGAGGGGGTGCTGGGTAATAAAAATCCCCCTGATGCAGTCATCAGAGGGACAAAAGAAGAAGGAACAAGGCGAATCTAGCAGTGGAAGAGCCGGCTGATCAGGCGATGGGCTCCATCATCCGCGAACATGCGACGATGGCACACCTCGATCGCCTGTTCACGCGTCAGCACGCGACAGTGGTGCATGCGCGTGTCGAACTCCTTGGGCGTGAGCTCGATCTTGCCCAGAAGCCAACAGTGACGGATGAATGCGTCTCCGACCAGGCGGTCGATGAACACGATGTCCTTATCGCTCAGGTCGAGCATGATGCCAGGGATGAGAATGGCCTGGAACAGGAGCTCGTGGAGGTGATTCGCAAGGCAGAGCTTGCGTTCCGAAACCCGAGCCGTGAGAGCGAGCTCGCTTCCCAGGAGTGTCCAGATCTCCACAGCCTCGCGCGCGTAGTTCGTGAGATTCGTCAGGCTGGCCAGGGGCACATGCAGGTGCTCAAACAGGAAACAGCTCGGAAGCGTGATGAGCGTCTCCTTCGCAGGGTCCATGGCCGGAAGCGCGATTCGCTCGCCATCCGTGATGGCAAGTGTGAAGCGCGGAGAGCCTTGGTAGAAGGGGACCGGGAACGCCTCCTCAGCGCGCTCCCCCCTTTTCCAGAGGGAAAGAGGGTACTGGATGCCCGTCGGAGTCTCGGTAACAGGACCGCTGCAAAAGAAGCGTCCGGGTGGGGCATCCGAACGCACCAGCCCAGGAGCGTACGTACTGAACCAGTCCATGACTTTCTTGTCTCCCATGACTTCCTCCTCGTGACGTGGGTGGAATGTGCAAGAGAAAAGAGTAGGCAAAATCAGGCGCTCTGTCAAGCCATAGACAGCTCCGCGCTTTCATCCTAGTCTTGGGCCATGGACGCCCCAGAGGAAATAAAATCTAAACTGGATATCGTGGATTTGATTGCAGAATACCTTCCGCTCAAACCTGCGGGCAGTGGGGCTTTTAAAGCATGCTGTCCGTTTCATCAAGAAAAAACTCCTTCGTTTTACGTGTCGCGTCCGCGCCAGTCCTGGCATTGTTTTGGATGCGATCAGGGTGGCGATCATTTTTCGTTTATTGAAAAGATGGAGGGTTTGGATTTTCGCGAAGTCTTAGAATTGCTCGCGCAAAAAACCGGGGTCACGCTTCCGGCATTTAATGAAGAGCGCGCCACAGAGCGCAGACGTTTATTTGAGGTGAATGATCTGGCCATGAAGTTTTTTCGCGCTTCGCTGAATACGTTGGCGCAGGCCGAAACAGCGCGCGACTATCTCAAACGCCGTGGCATGGATCATTTAACCGAAGATCTTTTCAAAATCGGGTATGCGCCAGGCGGTTGGTCCAATTTATCAGATGCGCTGTTGCAAAAGGGCGTGACCGCTGACGAACTCATCAAAGCTGGCCTTTCAAGTCCGCGACAAAGCGGTGGCAGCGGTGTGTATGATCGTTTTCGTGATCGCGTGATGTTTCCCATCATGGACGTGCACGGTCATATTGTCGGCTTCACGGGTCGTATTCTCACAGACAGCAAGACCGAAGCAAAATACGTGAACACGCCAGAAACATCTATTTATAAAAAGTCCGGTGTCTTGTACGGATTGGATAAAGCAAAAGGGGAGATTCGCCAAAAAGATTTAGCCGTGATCGTGGAAGGAAATATGGATGTGGTGAGCTCGCATCAATTTGGCGTGTGCAATGTCGTGGCTTCAAGTGGAACAGCCCTCACGAGCGAGCAACTCAACTTATTGAAACGGTTTTCTGCCAACCTCGCGATTGCGTTTGATCAAGACAAAGCTGGCCAAGCAGCGACCTTGCGTGGATTAGATGTGGCGCGCGGTCAGGACTTTTCCATCAAAATTATTTCCTTGCCTCCGGACGCTGGCAAAGATCCAGATGACGCGGTGCGCAAAGATCCACAGATTTGGAAGGACGCCATCAAAAACGCGGTAAGCATCA
>CAYUCD010000083.1:0-3550 GCA_964443265.1 uncultured Gammaproteobacteria bacterium
GCTTTCACGGGCAGCGAGTCTCAATGAATCTCAGCGATTTGGTGATGTCCTTTCTGGAGCCACGCGCAAGATTTTATTTTTTATGATTCCGGCAACCATCACATTTATTCTTTTTCGTGCCCAAATCGTTCGTTTGATTTTAGGCGATGGAAAGTTTAATTGGGATGATACGGCACGCACTGCCTCTGTGCTTGGATGGTTTGCGGCCTCTCTTATTGCTCAAGCGTTGATTCCATTATTTGCACGTGCGTTTTATGCAAGGCAGAACACGTGGACTCCGCTTTTGATCGGTCTTGTGGCTGAGGCAGTGAATATTATTTCTGCGATTTTGTTGCGACCTATCTATGACGTTGCGGGTCTTGCGATGGCTTTTTCTTTATCTGCATTAGTTCAGGCGGTTCTTCTTTGGTTGTGGCTTCGGAAAGACCTTTGCACTTTTTTTACGTGGCGATTTTTTCGTTCGGTTGTTACAACTTGTCTCGCCACGTGCGCATTAGGCGTGGTTGGGTATCTTTTACGCGTGTGGATTGGAAATGTTTATCCCTTGCGTACGTTTTGGCAGGTCGCGCTTCAGTTTTCTGTGGCCTTTGGAGGCGGAGCCCTCGCGTTTCTCCTTGTTGCGTTTATTTTTCGATCCGAAGAACTTCAATCCTTGTTTCATGCCGTGATTGGACGATTGTGGCGTCGTGCTCCTGCATCTGAAGGCATGGAAGAGGCACAAGGAAGATAGAAGAACTAAAAATCCCCCCGGCGAAGCCGGGGGGATTTATTTGTTTAATAGCGTGTGCGACCGTGTTTTTGACGACGTCGCGTTTGATTCACGAGACGCGGTTTTTCTCGGATTTTTCCTGCGACAGCTTCCATACCCGGTCCGTTTACATTGCGTTTATGCTCAGACTTTGCCACGGGCAAGTGCTGTGCTTTGACCACAATCGGCGTTCCAAGAAAGCCAAATTTTTCACGAATGCGTTTTTCAAAGAATTTGATCCAGTTTGGATGCACATTGTCTTTGTCTCCATGAACTGTGATGAGGAATTTTGGAGGTGCATCACTTGTCTGTGCAACGTCGTAGATACGCGGTGATTTTGGCCCGTAACTTGCGAGTGGTTTTTTTGCCTTGATACAAACTTTGAGCAAGCGGTTGATAGCATTGTAATCAATATGACGATGACGTTCTGCTTCCACTTCGAGCGCTTTATCTAAAATTTCGCGGGTGCGTTGTTTTTTTGTTGCACTCGTAAAGATGATGGGTGTCCATTGTAAAAAGGGGAATGATTGGCGAATGCCCGTTTCCCACTTGGTGACAGACTGCGCAGTTTTTTCATCAATTAAATCCCATTTGTTTGCCACGAGGATCAGGCCTTTTTGTGACTCTTCCATGATGCCGGCTAAGGCGCGATCTTGTGCGGTTGGTTCTTCGGATACATCAAATACCAGAACCGCGATATCGGCACGATGAATCGCTTCTTCGTTGCGCTCCACGCCCGCTTCTTCCATTTTATTCATGGCGCGCGTTTTGCGACGAATACCGGCTGTATCAATCAGTTGAATTTTTTGATCCTTATACGTTAAAAATGTATCTTGCGGTTCACGCGTGGTGTGAGGAATTGGAGAGACGATGACGCGTTCTTCGCCTAGGATCGCATTCACGATAGAAGATTTTCCAACATTCGGTCGTCCAATGACCGCGATTTTGAGCGCAGCTGGTTCCGTGTATTCTACGGCTGGCGTTTTGTTTTCTTCGAGGTTGATTAAAATTTCATCGAGCAGGTCTCCGATGCCAAAGCTTGAAGCTGCAGAAACAGGATGAGCCATCTTAAATCCAAGATGAAACATGGGTGCTTCTTGTGCGTTGGGCAACAAATGTAATCCATCCACTTTGTTCGCGACGAGCCACGTGGCTTTTTTGGATTTTTTGACTTCTTTCGCGAGCTCTTGGTCTTGAGGTAAGATGCCGGTTTTTGCATCGACAACGAAAAGAATCAAGTCTGCTTCGCGAATAGCGTGGCGAGCTTGTAAAAGAATATTCTCTCCGACGAAGTTTTTTTCCGTGTCCATGCCGCCTGTATCCACCACATCAAACACCTTTCCGTGCCAGAGGACCGTGCCATAACGGCGGTCGCGCGTGGTATGCGGAACATCGGACACGAGAGCGTGTCCGGTTTCTGTGAATCGGTTCCACAAGGTGGATTTACCCACGTTTGTGCGCCCGATCAATGCGACCAGAGGTCGAGGGCGAGCCATCATAGGAAAGGTTATCGGAGGAGACCGGCACTGGATTCACCCAAAATAATGAGGAAATCCGAGTTTGGCGACAGAATGCGCTCAGCGGCAAGTCCATCGCCATAGACAACGCGAGAGGAGGTTCCAGTGTCAGATTTGATCCAGGACGGGAGCGAGGTCGAAACATCCGCATTCAAGCGCTTGCGTAACTGGCTTAGTTCAGCAGATTTTTTGCCTCCAGTCAAGTCAAAGATCATGGATCGCTCGTATCCTCGGCGGACCGCATTACCAAAGGCTGTGATCTCAAAATTGTCCTTTTCTAGGAGGGCGGCCACTTGGGCGGCAAAGCCAGTACGTGTGGTTCCGTTTTTAATTTCAATATGGGTTAGGTTTATGACCGGTACCGCAGCTGTGCTTGTTGTGGTTTCTGCGAATGGATTTTGTGCGATATCGCGAATAACGGACCAATCAGGCTGTTTAGGGAAGAGCATGTAGGCGCCATTCACGTTTGCTGCTGTGAGTTCGCCGTTTGGTGCATCTGTTAACACGTGATTCGTGATTTTGTCTTGTGAAAATTGAGAAGCGAGTGGAGCAAGCTTTAAGACATCCCAAGGGCTTAAATCCGTTTGAAGATTGTTTGAGATCGCAGAATAGATGCCTGCAATTTTTGTTGGATTGGCGAGCGTGCCTAGGGAGAGGACTTTATTGCGAATGGCTGTGAGCACAATTTGTTGACGACGGCTTCGCGCGAAGTCTGATCCCTCGCCGTTGTTTCCATGTCGTGAGCGAACGTAGACGAGCGTGGTTGCGCCGTCCATGTGTTGCAAGCCCTGTTTGAAGGAAATAGACGTCCATTTATCTTCTGGGGCTGGATATTGTGGATCAGTAAAATTACGTTCTACTGTAACATCGATTCCGCCGATCGCATTAACAAACGCGACAAAGCCTTTAAAGTCCAAACGGATCACGTGTTGAATTTCGACGCCAAGCAATTTGCCGATCGCTTCGCTGGTTCGCACAGCTCCTTCGCCTGGATGATCTTGTTCTGCGTAGGCGTGCACAGAGTTGATCTTTTCAAATTTTCCCTCTCCAAGTGGATAGGCGAGGTCGCGAGGAATAGAAAGAAGGCCCACGCGATTGTTTTTTAGATCTAAGGAAGCCAGGAGAATTGTGTCTGTGAGGGATCCACCTTCATGGCCTTCACCGCCAATGCCTAAAAAGAGGATGTTCATCCGTTCGTTTTTTGTGGGGTCTGTTGTGTCGCTTCCTCCAAAGAATTGACGAATATCAGCGATGACAGGTGCGCGTCCCAGTTCTGCCAAAAAGA
>CAYUCD010000084.1:0-3543 GCA_964443265.1 uncultured Gammaproteobacteria bacterium
GGTGGGGCGATCGTCGTCTTCGACGGGTCCAGGAAGTCTGTTGCCCTCGGCGGCTTCCATGTGTTTTGTTGAGTGGAAGTACTTGGGAGCAATGTCTTGATCGTGCGCATGTGGAAAGAGCAAGAATTCCAGCCACCGACGGCTTGGTTTGGTGCGCCATTTGTTGCGCACAGAGACGTTCAACAGGAGAAAGAAGATGTTGAAGATGACGAGCAAAAGGACGTATGCACCGCGCATGGTTCCTCCTCGTGTTGAAAAACCGAGCTTTAAGGTCCCACGTTGATTATGGGTTGTCAACGAGAAGATAGGGCGCAGCACCGAGAAATTAAAAGAGGCCTCAAACTCGCGAGTTTACACTCGCTCAGACACTGAGGCCTCTTTTAATTTCTCGCTGCTGCTTAAGGGGGGGGGTGACGAGCAGGATGAAGGAATAGATGAATCTCCTAGTGTTTGAGCGAAACAACGTGAGCGAGTTTAGGAGTGAATCTATTCCTTTATCCTGCTTGTACTGAGATAGGGATGGCTCGCCGAGGGGCGACTTGTTTGTTACGCTCAAGCCCATGTCCACGTTTGAGCTTCAAGGATCGCCTCGTGATCCGGTCAGCATTGATTACACAGGGGCGTTGAATCAAGAACAGCTTGAGGTGGTTTTGCATGGTGATGGGCCGTGCTTGGTATTAGCTGGCGCTGGTTCTGGGAAGACGCGAACTTTGGTGTATCGCGTAGCCTATCTTTTAGAACAGGGTGTGGCACCGCAAGATATTTTATTATTGACGTTTACGAATAAGGCGGCGCGTGAAATGTTGGCGCGTGTGGAAGCGCTGGTGGGGGATCGGGCGCACGGGATTTGGGGAGGAACGTTTCATGCGGTTGCGAGCCGGATTTTGCGCGTTGCGGCATCCGCGTTTGGGTACGCGTCTTCTTTTTCGATTTTGGATCAAGAAGATGCGCGTGCTTTGGTAAAAGCCGTGATGAAGGAAATGGGGATTGATCCAAAAGGACGGCGGTTTCCGTCGCCTGCTGTGGTTCAAGATCTTTTGTCGTATGCCCGAAATGTGGGAAAGCCGGTCGAGGTTGTTTTACAGGAGCGCTATGCGCATCTCGGTCCCATTGCAAAAGAACTTTTAGAAATTGCGCGTCAATATCAAACACGTAAGAAGATAGCGAATGTGATGGATTTTGATGATCTTTTGACGTACGTGGCAGCGTTTTTGGATGACCCGATTCATAGCGAGCCATTGGCGCGCCGATTTCGGTATGTGCTTGTAGATGAATATCAGGATACGAATCAACTCCAGGCGCGTATTGTGCATGGATTTGCGCGGATTCATCAGAACGTTCTCGTTGTGGGAGATGATGCGCAGTCGATTTACGCGTTTCGTGGAGCGGATATTCATAATATTTTATCTTTTCCTCGTGAATGGAAAAATGCGCGTGAGTTTCGTTTGCTCTCAAATTATCGTTCGACGCCGAATATTCTTGACGTGGCGAATGCATCTCTTGTGCACAACGTGGATCAGTTTCAAAAAGAATTGATCAGCCTGCGTTCACAAGGATGTGCTCCGCGATTGATTCCGTGCTCCTCTGCGTCGCAGGAGGCGCGTTATGTAGCCGAGCAAATTCAAGCATTGCAACAAGAGGGGCTTTCGCTTGCACAGATCGCGGTGCTTTTTCGCTCGAGTTCACATTCCCAACTATTAGAATTTGAATTGATCAAGCGGGATATTCCGTATGAATATCGCGGAGGCCAGAAGTTTTTTGAACGCGCGCATATTAAAGATACGATCGCAATGTTGCGCATTCCGACAAATCCAAAAGATGAAGTTGCGTGGTTACGCGTGTTGCATCTTCAGTCTGGTATTGGTGCGGGAACAGCCTCGGGGCTTATTCCGCGTATAAAAGCGTTTGATGATTTTGATGCGGTTCTTTTGACGGACCCTGCGACGTTTGTGCCTTCGCGCGGACAAGAAGGCTGGAAAGTCCTTTTGCAAACATTACTTGCGATTCGAGGCACCGGTGGATTGCCGGGCCCATCTATTCGGACGATTTGTCGCGGAGCGTATCGCGCCTATGTGGAACACGAATATCCAAATTGGCAGGAACGATTAGAAGATTTGGAACAGCTGGCGCGGTTTGCGGATGGTTATAAAGACACGGTTTCGTTTTTAAATGATATTGCGCTGTACGACGAACTTTTTGCTTCGCGTGATGCTGCGCATGATTCTGGGCGTGAGCGCGTTGTGCTTTCCACGATTCATCAAGCAAAGGGGTTGGAGTGGGAAGCGGTGTTTGTGATTCATTTGGCAGAAACTGCTTTTCCAAATCGGCGCGCTATGGAAGAACAAAACGGCATGGAAGAAGAACGGCGTTTATTTTATGTGGCCGTGACGCGTGCCAAGACGCACCTTTTTTTATCGTATCCCATGGCGATCGGGCGCGAAGCACTTGTGTTTCAACAGCCGAGCACTTTTTTAGAGGAGATCCCATCGCGTTTGTTTGAGCGTGTGGAAATTCGCGAGCCTCGAGCTTTTGGGAGAGCTACTTCTGGACGCAAGCCTTGGGCATTTGATGCGGAAGAAGGGGAGTATGAAGAACCAACGATTGAAATGGACCGCTTCGGGGAACGGTCTGGCTCTTCTGGGGGCGTGGTCCTTAAACCGTCCACTTCTTCTCGTCCTCTTTCAAAACCTGGTTCTTTTTTGCGGGATGTGGATGATTTATAGCCCACCCTTGTCGCTTCTTGTTCAAACAGTTAAGGTTTTCGCCGTATGTCGTTTTCGCGTGTCCGCGGTCCTGGAGAGCCAAATCAGGCTTGTGATTTGGTTGCTGGGGCGATCGTGGAAGAATACCTGAAGCGTGATGCACAGGCGCGTTTGAATATTCGCGTGTCTGGAGGATGCGGAGCCTTATTTGTGGCTGGAGAAGTTTTTTCTAGTGCGGATTTTGATGTTTCGGCGGTGGTGCGCAAAACACTGGCTTCTTCGAGCACACGCATTGCCATTGAACCATTTATTGCGCTTGAAAAAATGCATCCGGCCTGGGCTCCTCTTGTTGGCGCACGCGATGTTACGAGCGTGATGGGATATGCAACGAGCGAAACAGCTGCTTTGCTTCCTTCATCTCTTGTTACTGCGCGTGAGGTGGCACAAACGCTTGAACGAGCGCGTACGCAGGATCCAGAATGGTTTTGGTTAGGCTCTGATTATACGGTGTCTGTGCTTCAGAGTACGCCTCTCCTCATTTCTATTCGCGCGGAACATGCAGATTCGATTCCTGTTGTGCAGGTTCGTGAACGGATTCGCGCTCTTCTTTTGCCGCGTTTTCCGTCTGCTTCTTTTTCGATCAACACAGCAGGGGAGGAGACGCAGGCAGGATTGGGGATTCGGATCGGTTCTTCAGACCAATGGATACCGGCGGATGTTTATAACAGCAAGATTCCAGGAATAGGCTGGGCAAGTGGTCGTCATCTTTCTCATCCATTAAATGCAGGATCTGCGCTTGCGCGACGCATGGCATTGGACTTGGTGAGAGCAGGGAAGCGGA
>CAYUCD010000085.1:0-3520 GCA_964443265.1 uncultured Gammaproteobacteria bacterium
GCACTTGGAACTTACACGTCTTCTTGCACGACGCTTTAACGAACGCTTTGGCGAAACGTTTGTGGTTCCGCAACCGCTTTTGCAAAAGACGGGGGCGCGTATTATGAGTTTGGCAGATCCGAGCAAAAAAATGAGCAAAAGCGATGTTTCAAAACATGGATCTATTCTGTTAGATGATTCTGCGGATGTTATCCGTGGAAAGATCATGAAGGCGGTCACAGACACAGAAGGAGGGATCGTGTTTGATCCAGTCAAAAAGCCAGCTGTATCAAATCTTTTGACGATTTTTCATCACATGACTGGTACGTCGATCAAAAACATTGAAAAACAGTTTGAGGGCAAAGGATATGGAGATTTTAAAAAGGCGCTTGCTGAGGCGATTATCGACCACCTCTCCCCTATTACGAAAAAGATTGAACACTATCGTTCGCACCCTGAAGATTTACTAAAGCATTTGGACCACGGACGAGACGTTGCGACGGAATTGGCAGCAAAAAAGATGGAGTTGGTGCGAGAACGCGTTGGATTGGGAAGATCATCCTAAGAAACAAAAAATCCCCTGGCAAAGCCGGGGGATTTTTTATGCTTAGACGAAACGGTAAGCCGAGTTTTGTCTCCTACTCTGCCGTGAAGCTTTGTAAGAGGATGACCATCTCTCTGGGACCACGATTGCTCGTGGCCTCTAGCGAGCGACCATTCCCTTTGAAGTTGCCTTCGCAGGGATTTGCTCTTGCACCGGAGAGGGTTTACCACACACGCGTGTTACCACGCGCGGAGTACGGTAGCGGACGAATCCACTTCCGAACACTTTTCACCTTTCATCCCGTATTGCTACGGGACTAGTATTGTCTCTGTGGCACTTTCCCTAGGTTTGCAAGAAAACATGGGGCACGTGTCCTTCTGTTTTGCTTGTTATATCCTGGCGGTCGTTAGCCGCTCTCGCTTTCATCTCCTATTACTAGAAGAATCGGAGCTCGGACTTTCCTCCCCATCTTGCGACAGGGCGGTCATCTGTCTCACCTAAGCCGATCAAAGATACCTGATTTTAGCCGTTTTGTCAATGCGAAAGCCTTGTTTTATGGGCTAAAACCTTGACAAATCGCTCAAAACTGCTAACAATACGTGCGCTCGTTCACCCCGATTCCACGAAGAGGAGGCCTCATGACAACTCAGGATATTGATCGAGACAAGGAAGCTCTCCGACGCGCCACGTGCTCCGCCTTCAACGACGACTCGCTTCAGCTCCACAACCTTCGCGGGCGCTCGATCTTCTGCTCGTACAGCATTGAGGGCGGGACAGATCTCGTTCGCAAGCCCCGTGCCGGGCAGTTCGTCACTGGGATCGAGACAGTGGAGCTGATCGACCACCAGATCCATGTGACGCTCGACGCGCCGACCATTGCTGGGCTCCCCTGCAATACGCTCGTGTACGTGGACCCGCCCGCGCCCAAGGACGGAATACCAAAGGAGCCTGCCCGCTGGGTCTTCGCGAACATGCTCGCTCCTCTGCCCTACTACTTCTCGGGCCGTCTGATCGTCCATCTTCTGTAGCTCTTTCGCGCTTTTTCTTCTTCAACCCCTCTGATGAACGTCAGGGGGGTTTTATCTTTCACGAAATAGTGAAACCAAGGTACAATAGCTCCGTTATGTTTCCGTTTGATGTTCTTTCGATTGGCGCTGCAACGCAGGATGTTTTTTTACGCAGTTCAAAATTTGAAGAAGTGAAAGATAAACGCGCGCCAGATGGTGTGGATGCGTGTTTTCCTATGGGTTCAAAGATTGGCGTGGAGGATATTTTCTTTTCCACAGGAGGAGGCGCCACGAATGCGGCTGTGACATTTTCGCGCTTTGGATTACACGCTGGTTGCATTGCTCGCGTTGGCAATGACGAACCTGGACGATCGGTTTTGGAACAACTCAAAAAAGAAAACGTGGATGTTTCGTTTTTTCAAAAAGATGCGAGCCGAAAAACTGCCTATTCTGTGGTTTTGCTTTCTGGCACAGGCCATCGCTCCATTTTGACGCATCGTGGAGCTGCAGCAGAGCTATCCCCTACGACTATTCCGTGGGCAAAACTGCAGACTGACTGGTTGTATCTCACAGCATTGAATGGAAATTTGGAACTTCTGCGCAAAATTTTTGTGTATGCGGAAAAAAATGGTGTACAAATTGCATGGAATCCAGGGAATGCGGAATTGGAATGGGGTTTGAAGAAACTGGAACCATTTCTTGTGCGCACGTCTGTGCTTTTGTTAAATCGTGAAGAAGCTGCGACATTGGCCGAGCTTCCTCCGCGCAACATCACACCAATTTTGGCTCATTTGGGAATCTATCCGCAAGAAGCACTTGTGATTACTGATGGACAAAAAGGCGCTTACACACGATCTGCGGGCGTGACATTGTTTGCGCCGCCGCTTAAGGCAAAACGCATTAACACGACAGGCGCAGGAGATGCATTTGGAAGCGCGTTTGTGGCTATGATGATAAAAAAGCAACCTGTGAAGCTCGCGTTACAAGCAGGAATGTTGAATGCCACAAGCGTGATCACTCACATGGGCGCAAAGTCGGGTATTCTACCTAAACTTCCAAGTTCGTGGGATTTGCGAAAGGTAAAAACAAGCGTTGTTTCTTAGGCTTGATTTTTCTAGGGTTTTCGGCTACGATTCTGACGCTAAAAGAACAAGCGGGCCCTTAGCTTAGTTGGTAGAGCGCTGCCTTTGCAAGGCAGAGGTCATCGGTTCGAATCCGATAGGGTCCACCATACAAAAACACCTCCACAACCGCCATGACTTCCTCAAATGGCAACAGCTCACCGAGCGCGCAGCGCTCACCTTCCATCATACAGAGTACGTACTGCCATCCTGGAATATTTGAGAGTGAAGCTGACCGTCTTTAGAAGAGAACACCCCCGAGTCCCTTGCGTCGGAAGACGAGGACGGCGACGCCGAGCGCGTCTACGACCTCCTCGGCATGATCGCCGCGCAGCGCCAGGAGGAGGAGGAGACTGCCGTGCAGTCCATCGAGCATGGCGATGAGGAGAGCGAGGACGGAGATGAGGAGGGTGAGGGCGAGCGCGCAGAGGTGAAGAAGGAGAAGGTGGCTGGGCTCGCGAAGCCGAATTGGGCTTCCTGGGCCAGCGCCAATGATGCGAAGGCGCTAATGCAGAGGATAAAGTTCACGCGTCTTTTCCTCCAGGTGGCTTCCGAGCGCGGCGAGTTGGGAAGACGTATCCGGCTCGGGGACATCGGGGTGAACCGTACCGGCGCGCACCAGGCGCAGGAAGACTTCGACGACTGCCGGGTCAAACTGCGAGCCGGCATTCTTCTCGAGGATCTCTTGCGCTCGCTCGGCGTGTGTCGCTTCGCGATAGGGGCGATTGCTGGTCATCGCGTCATAGGCATCGACGACGTGGACGATGCGCGCCGCAAGCGGAACCTGTTCGCCGCGCAGGCCCCACGGGTAACCACTGCCGTCCGGATTCTCATGATGCAGTTCGACGATCGACAGGTAGTCACGGAAC
>CAYUCD010000086.1:0-3437 GCA_964443265.1 uncultured Gammaproteobacteria bacterium
CTGTTTCTCTGCGGAATAAATCACCGCAGAACGAAACACGGAAATATCCGTGCCTGCAGGCAAAAGCGCTAACTGTCCACCCACATTAAATTTCATCACACCTAGTACCAAATTTCCGCGTGCATTCAATTCTGCTTGATTGCGAGGATCCGTATACCGAGAAAGCTGAATCGTAACATCCATATCATCGGACAACACACCAAAATCATCAGAAACAGCAATATAAAGCAGATCGCCAACCTTCACAATACGAACGCTTCCCTGCGCATCCACTGATCCTTTACGTTCAAAATAACCCGTCTTCAAAATCGTGCCTTCCCGAATCACATCTCGCATCTTTTTCGCCTCTATTTCCTGCGCCTGGAAAAGAGGTTGATTCATCACTTGTTTTTTTGCCGCTTCAGAAGAAAGACGATCTGCTTCCAATGGATCAACCGTTGTTTTTTTCCATATCTGACACCCTCCCCCAATAAGAGAGAGCCCAAGAATCATCACAAGGAGTGTCTTTTTCATAAACACCTGATCAAGCGCTTTAGCTGTGTATATTAAGCACGCTCTACGTATTCGCCTGTTTCCGTATTCACAATCACTTGCTCGCCTTCTTTGATAAAAATAGGCACTTGAATTTTTACACCACCTTCAACTTCTGCTTCTTTCGTCACGTTTCCGCTGACCGTATTTCCAGAAACCGCACCCATGGTATGAAGAACCGTAAACGTCATTTTACGAGGAAGCTCCAAGGCAATCGGACGACCTTCAAACGTAGAAACCATAACCTCCATGCCATCGCGTAGATAACGTCCAGGATCCCCCACTTCTTCATCTGACATCGTGACTTGTTCGTAGGAAACCGTGTCCATGAACGTGTACCCCGTAGCATCGTGATACAAGTACTGCATGCGACGATGTTCTACATCCACCAAATCAATGCTTTCTGATGTTTTATACGTCACTTCCAACACTTTGCCCGTTTGTAAATTCTTAATACGAGTGCGCACAAACGCCGCACCTTTGCCCGGATTCACGTGTTGAAATTCAACCACGAGCCAGAGCCCTTGAGCATCGCGAATCACGAGCCCTTTTTTAATTTCAGAAGTAGAAGCCATAGAGAATGATTGGCCAAAGTGTGCTTGAAAAACCCAAAATGGTCAAGCCAGAAGAATTAATAAAACCGTTCACGCGCCGGAAAGGGCAAAACATCATTTATGGACGCGGCTCCGGCTAAAAGCATCACCAAACGATCCACACCAAAGGCATTTCCAGCCGCCTCCCCCATAGCCGGGAGCGCTTCAAGAAATCGCTCATCCAAATTCCAGGTCTTTTTGCCAAGGTTGGCTCGTAACGCACGCTCTTCCTCAAAGCGTTTTCGTTGTTCTAGAGGATCCGTCAATTCTGCAAACCCATTTGATAGTTCCAAGTCTCCAATATAAAGCTCTGCACGAGATGCATAGCGCGGATCAGTTGGATCACGCTTTGCTAAAGAAGCCATGCACAAAGGATAGCGATACAAAAACGTTGGCTGCCAAACCGTCCGTTCGCGATTCCATCCTAAATGCGGTTCAACCTCTGACAAAAAGACTTTGAAAAACAAATCGTCCCACGTGTCTTCCGGTAAAACAGTTTGTCCGTGTGCTTTCACCACCTCTGCAAGAGCTCCACGATCGTCCAAGAGCGGTTCTAAATCAACAGAAGCATATTCCTTTATGGCCTCTGTCACGGTCATGCGTCGGAAGGGTTTTAACAAAGCATCGAAGTTTGAAGAAACAAGGGAATCTTGTCGGGGAACACGTTTTGCGACCGTTCGAACCATCTCTTCTGTTTCATCCATAAGTTGCGAAAGATCTGCCCCGCGTCTGTACCACTCAACCATCAAAAATTCCGGATCATGCGACCCGTCCCATGGTTCTTCATTGCGAAAACACGGCCCCAAGTCATAGATCTTCTCAAATCCAGCCGCGAGCAACCGCTTCATCGCATATTCTGGCGATGTAATAAGCCCAGCTGCATGGGTTTTTCCTTGTGCTTCTTTTACCTCTGTCCAAAAAGGCTCCAAATACGGCTCCTGCCCAGGCAATCCAATCAAACGAGGCGTATGCATCTCTAAAAATCCACGCGCATCAAAAAACACACGGATCGCTTGAACGACCTGGCTACGAAAAACAAGAAGCGATGGATTCATCATAAAGACAGAAACAAACAACGGGCCTTTGAAAGCCCGTTGTTATCACCGATATTATCGAACCAAGTAGGGCAAAATCGCCATGAAACGCGCGCGCTTGATAGCTGTCGCGAGTTTGCGTTGATGCCAGGCGCACACACCAGAACGCTTACGAGGCACAATCTTTCCAAACGAGGAAAGGTAGCGGCGCAACGTGTTCGTGTCTTTATAATTGACCTCTTTCACGTTCATCTGACAGAAGTAACATTGATGTTCAACAGGCTTTTTACGCATCATAGATTGAGAGCGCGTCAGGAATAGTTCGTCCAAAGACGCGCGGGATGATTAATAAATAATTGCTTAAAATGGAATGTCCTCCACACGAATCTCGTCTCCTCCCGGTGCTTTTTCTACAGGAGCGTTTTCCGTAAGAGGTGTCACAGATGGCTCTGAAGGACCAGAAGTCCCAGGAGCCCCTCCGCGATCCAACATAATCATATTATCCAACACAATTTCCGTGCGTGTACGTTTGGCTCCGTCTGGTGCTTCCCAATCACGGGTTTGCAAACGGCCTTCAACATACACTTTTTTGCCCTTAACCAAATACTGGCTGCAAATCTCTGCTAATTTCCCCCATGCAACACAATTGTGAAACTCTGTACGCTGTTGCTTTTGCCCTTGGTTGTCTGTCCATTGGGCATTAGTTGCCACTCCAAATGAAGTGACTGATTGCCCGGCAGGCGTGGTGCGCAATTCAGGATCGCGCGTCACATTGCCGATAAGTTGAGCACGGTTTAGATCCATATGGTCGAATCTTACACGCCTGTGATGTCTCCGCTCAAGGCCGATTCGATCTTTTTGTCCAGATCCTCAGACGTAACAGATTCAGGAGCCACGACAGAGGCAACATCCTCTTTCTTTTCCTCCAAAACTGCCACACCGGATTTCACTTCCACTTCTTCTTTCTTATCTTCTGATTTTTCACGGCGCTTTGGGCGGTCCGTTTCCACATTCACTTCCGCGAATTGGATCATCTCATACTTCTCGTCAGATCCTGCCTCATCCGCGCGAAGCATCAAATGACGCAACACATCGCCCGGGATCAAACGAATCTGCTCATCCAATTTATTGGCCATGGCTGGATCTGCATCCACCATGAGAAGCACATAATGACCGTGACGCTGACCCTTAATTGGGTAGGTCAAGCGAAACTTGCCCAAACGCTTGGAAGATTCGATCGAAGCTCCCACCTTTGTAACAAGTCCGGAGACTTTTGTTT
>CAYUCD010000087.1:0-3425 GCA_964443265.1 uncultured Gammaproteobacteria bacterium
GGCCGATTTTGCGACGACCTGGACCGCGATTGCCTTTTGTTTCACCAACAGAATAGCTTGGGAAATTGTAGTGATGGAAATAGCGCTTCTTTATTTGATATTCCATGGTGTCGAGCGTTTGTTCCATGCCTGGGGAACCGAGGGTGACGGAAGAAAGCACTTGCGTTGAACCACGCTGAAACAATCCGGAGCCGTGCGTACGTGGCATGACTTTGACGAGCGCGCCTAAATCGCGAATCTCATCCAAGCCACGACCATCTGCGCGTTTTCCTTCTTCTAAAATCAAACGCGTGATTTCATCGTCCACGAATGTATCGAGTACGTCTTCGGCTTTCTTGCGGTTCTCTTTGCTAATGCCGAGTTCAGACAAATGCTCGCCGAGTTCTTTTTTCAGACGAACAACTGCGGCTTTGCGATCTGCTTTTTGGCGAAGAGGTTCTGCAAACAAAATATTGCGCTTTGTTTCTAAAAAGGCGCGCGCTTTTTCGTGAATCTCGGATTCTTCTTTGCGCTTTGCTGCATCTTCTTCATTTTTTGGAGCGCTTGGATCCACTTTTTTCTTGCCAACGGCTTTTTGTACTTTGTTGATCAACTCGATGACTGGGGTCAACTGCTTTAATCCAAATGCCATGGCTTCGAGCATCACATCTTCTGGAATGCGGTTAGCGCCAGCTTCGAGCATCACGGTTTTTTCCGCGGTTCCAGCAATCACCAAATCCAAATCCCCTTCAATCACTTCTGCATAGGTTGGCATCATGATGAACTGACCGTCTTTGCGACCCACGCGAATCGCGGCGATTGGACCGTTCCATGGAATATCTGAAATGGCGAGCGCACACGCACCACCAATCAATCCTGGAATATCTGCATCGTTTTGCTGGTCATGAGAAAACACGGTGGAGACCACAGCGATTTCGTTTCGTAATGCATCTGGAAAAAGAGGGCGGATGGCGCGATCGATAAGACGACCGGACAAAATCGCTTCGTCGGTTGGACGGCCTTCACGCTTGATGAAGCGAGAGCCTTTGATGCGACCTGCGGCATACATGCGCTCTTCGAAATCCACGCTCAATGGAAAAAAGTCCACGCCTTCGCGGACTTCGCCCATGGTTGCGGTTGCGAGCACGACGGTATCGCCATAGCGCACGGTACAGGAACCATTTGCCTGTTGTGCCAACTGACCCACGCTGATCGTGAGGGTGCGATTGCCCCACTCGATCGAGAATTCTTGCGGCTTTTGAATAGCCATAGAAGTAAATATAGCTCCCCCAGAGAAAGACCACGCCTGGTTAAAAGGCAAGGCGATTTCTCGGGGCGAGCAGAATAATAAGTAAGTTTTAATCGAACAACCCTAGTTAATAGGTAACCCGGATTTTGCGCAAGCCACCTGTGGCACCTTCTTCTGGACGATGGTTTCGGCCTTTTCCGTGTTGTGGACGCTGTGCAGCTTGAGCTTGTTTTTTTGGAGCTTCTTCTGCATGCCCTTCAGACTCTCTGTGATCACCTTGGTGCATGCGTGGATGAATCAAGAATTGCTCTGGTTCAGCGGAAAGATCTAAGAATGTGTCGGCAACTTCTTTTAAGCGAGCATTGGTGGATTCTGAGAACGCGACGACTTCGCAGAGCACGCCATGCGCATGCAAGAACTCCACGAGCGGAACAAAGTCTCCATCACCTGTGACCAAGATGACAACATCAACACGTTCGGAAACACTGATCGCGTCCACGGTCATGCCAACATCCCAATCTGCTTTTTTCTGGCCACTGGCAAACTCTTGGACATCTTTTATTTTTAATTCAATGCCGTTTTGAACCAAAGCATCAAAAAAGGCTTGCTCCTCCCCTGTTTTGGATTTGGCGACATACGCAATCGCACGAATCACAGGGCGGTCGCCTGCAGCGGTTTCAACAAGCGTAGGAAAATTCACGCGCGCACCATAAAGGTGTTTTGCGGAGTGGTACATGTTTTGCGTGTCGATAAAAATGGCGACGCGCTGTTCTGGTTTCTTGATCATAAAAAAATGGAAACGTTATAAAAAAGGATTACTGATAGTCTAGCAGACTTGCTTAGGCCTGCGAACTATGAGGCCCGATCTTTTAAGACCGGGCCTCCCTTTAAATTACATCTTAAGTTTTGCCATGAGATCGTCGTATCCTTTTTGATCTTCTCGTTTCAGATACTTCATGAGGCGACGACGTTCTCCAACCTTTTTGATTAACCCGCGGCGTGAGGAGAAATCCTTTTTATGGGATTTTAAGTGCTCGGTGAGCTCTTTGATCTCTTCGGTCAAGATCGCGATTTGGACTTGCGGGGAACCCGTGTCTGTTGCGTGGACCTTGAATTTCTCAATAATCCGCTTTTTCTTATCTGGGGCCAACATAGGCTTTTGGCGTTTATTGCTCGATTTTGATCCTTTTAGAATCAACAGCGCACAACAAGGCCAGGTCAGCGCTTCTGCTAGAAAAACCAGCAGGGCGTAGATGAATAAGTGCCAACACCCTAGCAATAAACTCATTCCTTTACAAGATGTGCCGGAGCTTAGCCAAAAAGTGCTTTGCTGGGATTTGGCTTATTTAAGAGACAAATTTGAGGACCTGTTGATATTCTTGGCTTTGTTAAGCGAAAAAATAAAACAAAAACTGTTCTCCTCCCCTTGACAAAACCCTTGTTTTGGTGTAGTCTAATTAGTTCTGAAGCTGGAAAAGAAGCGGATGCAAGATTCGATTGAAACTATCCCGGTCCAGTTTTCAGACCCTTAACAACAGGAAGAAAGTCAGCGTCTCGGAAGGAGAGCCAGGACGCTGCATCAAGGGGGACTTTTTGCCTCCTGTTGCAGAAATTCTAGCTTGTTTCTATTTCCGAAGACGCGTTTAATCGCGTTTTTGTTGTTTCTGACGATAACTTTGGAGGAGAACCTGTTGAGGGGCCGAACACGGCTATCTCAGCAGAGGGCGCAAATATGACTGGACCCGGCTTATGCTAGGACCTCTCATTGATGAACCCATGAGCGCAGGTCACCCCCTGACTTTCGCTCGCGCCTCCAAAGTTCTCGCCGGAAGCCATCCTGACAGAAGAACGTGAAGGAGGAACCTTGTTTGGACCCGAACCCGGGTATCTAAACAAGTGCAGGACAGAAATCAGAATAGACGGCTTACCCTGTCTGCTCTGAAAGTATGTTCTCTTGAGACAAAAAAGTGCTTCGGCTCTTTCTTTGTCTCACTCACCTTCACATTCTTCTGCCACGAGGGTTCGCGGCGAAGGACATTCCAAGATAACCGGGGCTGTTGCGCGGGTGCGTGACAAGTCCCACAACCTCGAAGATCCAAGGAGGATCTCATGGCGAATTTCACGGAGCTCAAGGGGCGCATCGGTATCATCAAGTCCGCTGGATCGGCCATCATGGCGATCGGAAGGAAGCAGGGCT
>CAYUCD010000088.1:0-3419 GCA_964443265.1 uncultured Gammaproteobacteria bacterium
TGGATGATGCTTCAAAGATGGTGCTGGAACTTCTGCGGAAGGCGCCAAGATCAACTGGATATGCGTGGTGCGCTTGCGAATACCCGCAGCACGGCCAAACGCGCGTGGACGAGATCGCTTGAGCACTGGTCCGCCATCAGCCGTAATCGTTTTGACTTTCAAATCATCTTTTTGTAAATGAAAATTGTGCTCAGCATTTGCCATGGCAGACTGCAACAATTTCAAAACCGGGCGAGCAGCGTCTTTTTTCATGAAGCGCAATCGCGTTTCCGCATCCGTCGCTTTGATCCCTCGAATCACATCAA
This sequence comes from uncultured Gammaproteobacteria bacterium, assembly GCA_964443265.1. GTDB lineage: Bacteria > Patescibacteriota > Patescibacteriia > 2-12-FULL-60-25 > 2-12-FULL-60-25 > VGLT01. The sequence goes on from CAYUCD010000088.1 coordinate 306, forward strand.
TGATGAGTCGGACCTTGCGAGGCGACATGCGTAAAAATCGAAGAGAAGCGTGGACATCCATAGAAGTTATTTCTTAGCAGGAGCCGCCGGCGCAGGGGCCACCGGTGTTGCTGCAGGAGTCTCGAGAGACTTGGTTAATTTACCGCCATGACGGACGAATTTGCGTGTCGAAGAAAATTCGCCAAGCTTGTGTCCGACCATATTTTCCACCACGAACACAGGCACGTGAACACGGCCGTTATGAACGCCAAAGGTACGACCAACCATTTCTGGCGTGATCGTAGAAGAGCGGTACCAGGTCTTGATAACGGTTTTATCCGTCGGACCAAGCTTCGCAATCTTGGCGAGCAACTTTGGGTTCGTAAATGGACCCTTTTTAAGACTTCGAGACATATTATTTTAATGGTTTGCCGTTCCGGCGAACAAGAATATGGTTATCCGAACCCAAATGAGCGCGACGCGTCTTCACACCCAATGCGTGCTTACCCCACTTGGTCTTCGCATACTTCATACCAATTGGATGCTTACCTTCACCACCTCCATGTGGGTGATCAACTGGGTTCATGACTTTACCGCGAACCGTTGGCTTAATACCGCGATGACGCATACGTCCGGCCTTTCCCCAACGGACCAAATGCCAGTCTGGGTTAGAAACCGTTCCGATCGTTGCCGCGCAAGCCTTTGGCACGCGACGAACCTCCCCAGAAGGAAGACGCAACGTAGCCCAATCCCCTTCAATGGCCATGAACTCAACGGAAACACCGGCTCCACGAGCAAGCTGAGCACCCTTGCTAGGAACTAACTCAATGGCGTGGACAAACGTTCCAACCGGAATCTTCAAAAGAGGCAAACGATTGCCAACCGTAATTTCGGCTTCAGTTTGAGAGGAAACAACGGTGTCTCCTACCTTCATGTGATCTGGTAAAAGAATATAGCTCTTCACACCGTCGCGATACGTAATCAAAGCGATACGCGCACCTCGAATCGGATCATATTCCACAGAGGTGATGACCGCCGGAATATCATAACGAGCACGCGTAAAATCCACTTCGCGTAAAAATTGTTTCGCTCCGCCACCTTGATGACGAACCGTAATCTTTCCGTTGGTACGGCCAGAAAACTTCTTGCGAACGGAGATCAAAGATTTTTCTGGCTCAGAACGGGTGATATCAGAAAAATCCTGCACCGAAGAGATGCGGCGGCCTTTTGTAACTGGACGGTAAAGTTTAATTGGCATAGTCGTTCATCAGATTAGACGCCTTCATAAAGATCAATTTTTTGACCTTTCGCTAAGGTGACAAGAGCTTTTTTCCAAGCATTACGAGCACCTGGACGTCGGCCGCGATACACAGGTTTTCCTGCATGGCGAATCGTGTTCACACGCAAAACCTTCACGTTATACAACGATTCCACAGCCTTTCGAACGGCAACTTTTTCTGCAGCAACAGGAACGTCGAACACGTACGTGCGCAAATCCGTTAAACGGGCTGCTTTTTCGCTAACGTGCGGGCGACGCAACCAATGGTACGCTCCATCGCTCTTTCCTTTTGCTTTTAAGGATTCACCTGCTCCTTCTTCTGCCTGAGCTGCTTGAGCAGCCATCTGCTTTTTTACAGCTTCCAATTCCTTGGATGGCAAAACGTCCTCTTTGCTCTTTGGAGCAGAGGGGGAAGATTTTGTGCGGAAACGATCGAAAAAAGCCATAGGATTATGCGTAAATCTTCTCAAAAGCAGGAACCGCATCCTTCAAAAACACAATCGTACGGTTGCCAAGAACATCCATGAGGCCAACCGAGTTCGCGGTCGTGAGCGTGAGAGAAGGAAGATTGCGAGCCATGCGAAGAAGGGTTGGGTTGGATTTCGGTGCCACGAGCAACGTCGTCTTGCCAATCGGAAGCTTCTTCAAAATCAATGCGAGTTGTTTTGTTTTTGCTGGTTCTGTACGAACATCTTCAAGAACCAAGAATTGCTTATCGGAAATTTTGTCAGACAAAGCCATGAACAATGCTTTGCGCTTTGCCTTTTTATTAATCTTAACGGAAAAATTGCGCGCGCTGGTTGGACCAAACGTGATGCCACCACCCACCCATTGTGGAGAACGTGTGGAACCCTGACGTGCACGGCCCGTTCCTTTTTGTTTCCATGGTTTCTTGCCACCTCCGCTAACTTCTCCGCGTGTTTTTGTGGAAGCGATCGTACGACGAGCATTCGCTTGCGTCGCAATAACAATGCTGTGCACAAAGGCAGCGTCTGTCTTCACGCCAAAAATCGCGTTCGAGAGCTCTAACTCTCCAACGCTCGTTCCTTCTTGATTGTAAATAGTAACGTTAGGCATATTAGGCGGTGACAATTTCAATAACCGTGTGGCGCGCACCTGGAACAGCGCCTTTCAACGCGAGGATGCCTCCATCTCGAACTTCCACAACAGACAAATTCTTCACCGTAACGCGGTCAGTTCCCATGTGGCCGGCCATGCGACGTCCTTTAAGAACGTGCTGCACACCACCTGCACCAATAGAACCTGGCATACGTTCCTGATCTTTATGACCATGGGATGATGGATGGCCATGAAAATGATGGCGCTTCACCACACCTTGAAAGCCTTTTCCTTTTGAAATACCCGAAACGTGAACCACGTCACCAGGCTGAAAAGAAACAGCTTCGATCACATCTCCGCGTTTTTGCTCCGTAGCGCCTTCTACGCGAAACTCGCGCAAAACACGCAACTTCTGCAAATCCTTCAAATGCCCTTCCTGAGGTTTTGCCAATTTTTTGATTGGCAAAAATCCTAATTGAACAGCGGTATATCCATCTTGTTCCGCTGTTTTCACCTGAGTCACAACACACGGACCGGCCTGAACCAACGTCACGGGAACAACCGTGCCGTCTGGCCGATACACTTGCGACATCTCGAGTTTTTTTCCGAGAATGAATTTCATAGGAGCGAGGTTGGTCGCCAACTTCCAAGAATTAAGCCTTAGAATCTGACTTATATTAAAAGCCAGAAGTCTGACCCCCGACGAATCGAGAGACAAACTTCCGGCTTCCGCAGCGATCGGAAACAGAAAGTGATTCTGTGTCAATCCGCCATCAACGCGTTATTCTCAGGGAGGT
>CAYUCD010000089.1:0-3386 GCA_964443265.1 uncultured Gammaproteobacteria bacterium
TGGAAGAAAGCACACCCGCCTTTTCCAAGGTTGCTTTTGTTGCTCCATCGAGGGTCCCATCGGCTCCGAGTTTGATTTTATCGCTCAATACATCGGTTCCACGGAGCAATTTGAAGGTTCCGTCCGCATTTTTCACGAGCTCCGTTCCATCTGGAACGCGCACAATGCCCGATCCCATGGCCACCTCGTGCCAGTTCGCTGGATTTGGTTTTGGCACTTCTCCAGAAATCCATCGGCGTAGGTGTTCCAAGGCTGTGACGCTCTCTATTCCCTTGCCTTTGCGTCCCAAGGCTCCTTCGATCACGCCCTGTTGCTTGTCGGAAACGAGCGCGCCGATTTCTTGTGAGACGAAACCAACTGCGAGACCGATGAGCAAGCCTTTGACCACTGCTCCAGCGACTTTCTTGGTCTTTAATTTTTTAAAGATACGATCTTTTTCATTGCGATCCATTCCCAGAGCGTCCATGTGCGCTTCGCGAAGCCTGTTCAAAGATTCGTCGAAGTTATCAGATCCGACCAATGTTCCTGGCTGTTGTCTTCCAGACGCAGCGCGTAATCTCGCTTTCGCTTCTGCACGTGCCACATCCAAGGCAAAACGCTCTTCTTCAATGCTTTTGGCGCTCTCGTAGGAAATAAGATCGATTTTTTGACGATCTGACATGGCAATGCGCGCTTCAATCTCAGCTAAGTGCTGCATGGCCTCGCGGATCTGATCTGGACCTAGCCTGTTTTCTGTTCTTGAGCCGTCTTCGTTTGTGGTATAGAGAACGGAATCCAAGCTTGCCTTTAGATCTTCTGATGTACGCGTCTCATATCTGGATTCTTCCATCTCTTTTCGACGTGGCATGTCTTTTTCTTCAAACTTTTTTCCTTGTGCGCGTTCGCGTGCGTGGTGTTGACGCTCTTGCTCGATACGAAGTCCTTCGCGCGATCCAGCAATGCCAGCTCCCAATAAAGCGGAGGCGCCAAATGAACCGATGGCCATGGCCTTACTGCGGGCAATACGCTGAGAAAAGAAGGCTCCGACAGAATGCGCAATACCGACCGCGGTTGCGACGGTGCCTTCGTTAAAGAAACGGCCAACACGCGTTTCTGTGATCTTTTTTGTGATGCGATCCACGGCATTGAGTTGTGCCTCAGTACGCGCGCCAGCCCTTGCTCGACCCACGACCACATCAAAATCTAAATCCAGGGCAGACACAGCCTCGCCCTGTTCCACATGTTGCTTTGCCTCTTTGGCTATTTCCAAAAGATTGTCCGCATACATGGCTCCTTTATCCACTACTGACGCTTTTACGCCCGTGACCTCGGAAAAAAGACGCGCTTTTTCTTCCATAAATGCTTTTTCGTCCATCACGTTTGTCGCATACATGCGAATCAAACCCTGTAATCGGTTTTTGATGTTCTGTTCGCCCTCTTTTTGACCTAAGACTTCGCGAAGCTCTCCTGCTTCTGCGTGCAAGGTCTCGTCATATTCAGATGTGAAACGGTCGACAATGGATGTGACGGTTTCATTATGTGCTGCACGATCTTTTACGCCTTCGTCTGCATACAAATTTTCCTGCTCCAGAATCTCTTTTTTTGCTTTCTGGATTTCTTTTTGACGATAAACTTCGCGGAAGAGGTTGAATTTCCAAACACGACGGCAAAAGCCTTTGATTCCGCTCGCTTCTTGGCGCTCTGCGGTTAATTGCGCTTCAGCTCGATCACGCGCCTGGTCTTCTACAGCCTGAGAAATATCAACAATGCCGATTCTTTTCTTTTTACCTACTCTTCCGGGAAGAAGTTTTTGTTCTGACCCACCAGGAAGTTGTTTTTTCTCTGGCACTTCGCCTGGAAGAAGTTTTTGGCTCGTTTTTCCTGGGAGGAGTTTTTGCTCTGGTCGACCAGGAAGCTCTTTTTTTGGCTCTTCAGCCTCTGGAAGAAACTTTTGGTCAGGTCTACCTGGAAGCAGGTCCTGTTCGGGTCTACCTGGAAGCAAATCTTGCTTAGCTCTTCCGGGAAGGAGTTTTGGCTCGGACGTGGCGATGAGAGGTCGTCGTTTTGGAGGAACTTGTTCGAGTTCCGCCTTTGGCTGAGGCACAAGGCTCAAATGCCTCTTTTTTGGCACTTCGTCAGGCACCTTGAAGCCTTTTGGCATGAGTTCAACGGGCATAAAATAAAGATTCTAGGTTTTACCCGCGTAAATAGGTCTGCTGAAATTGAAGAAGCTCCCCAGCAATCACTTCCTCCATATTAGGAATATGCTCTTTGCAAAATGCTTGAATCGCCTCTGCGTTTTCTTGGTCAACTAAAGCCTCAAACTCCTCTATTTTCTCTGGTGGCATGGCTGCGACAAGCGCCATATTCACTCGATCTTCCAAGCGCGCAAGAAGGTCCTTTTTAAGCTCGACTAATACGTCTGCCGCGACATTGGATAAATCCTTTTGCGCGACCAATTGATCAACAAACTGCTCCATGGTTTGCATAATTCCTCCAGCCTTAAAAAAAGGCTATGTATAAAAAATAAATTCATTCACATTATACTCTTTTTTCAGTTTTGTATTGACAAAAAGTCAAGGTTCTGGTATCCTATGTTTATCCTGAACGTTTTTCGCATGGGACCGATCTTGATCGATCTCCTCGAAAGTCGTGACAGATTCCGGGTTTTCCGGACACATCTCTCATATCCTTGGATCGCCCTGCTACGCAGGAGATCTGTTTATTCTTCAATCTTTTCTTGCCTGTTTTATAGGCAATTATCTCCTTTTGAACAGCCTTCATTTGGCTGACCAAAATCAAACAACCTCGCTATGGAAGCCATGAATAAATACGGGCGGACTCCTTCTTTTGGATCCCGGCCACGTCATATCGGCGGATCACCCAATAAACCGGGTATTCCTCCAACCAGCGCTCCTCGCGGATCTCGTTTTTCGCGACCAGCACCAGCTGTTCCAGCTCGCGCACCAGCCACGAACCGTCCTGCAGACTCTCGTCCTGCATCGCCCAAGCCTGGATTTGGACACCACGCGTCGTCCCATGCGCCACGTCACGGTGATTCAAAGAAAAAACGCGGACCGCTTGGCGCGTTTACATCTGTGCCTCGCATGCACACGTACAAACACAGCCCGTTTCATAAAACTGGTTCGGATCGGGATCTTTTGATTCCAGAAGGCGAACGTTTAAAGGTCACGGTTCTGGGTGGAAACGAAGAAGTTGGTCGCAACATGACCATGCTTGAATTTGGCAATGATATTTTGCTGATTGACATGGGGCTCCAATTTCCAGATGAAGATATGCCGGGCGTGGATTATATTGTTCCGAACATTTCTTATTTGAAAGGCAAGGAAAAAAATATCCGCGGCGTTGTGATTACCCATGCTCACTTGGATCACATTGGTGCAATT
>CAYUCD010000090.1:0-3380 GCA_964443265.1 uncultured Gammaproteobacteria bacterium
CGTTTTTCCTGTCCAGATGATGGCTTTGCCTTTCCAGAAATTGAACCGCGTCTCTTTTCTTTCAACTCGCCCTATGGCGCGTGTGAAGCGTGTCATGGTTTGGGTACCAAGTTTCTCTTTTCTGAAGACCCGTGTCCTGTGTGTCTTGGCGCGCGTTTGCGCAAAGAATCCATGTTTGTCTGGTTGGATGGCAAAAGCATTGTTGATGTCACGTCCATGACTATTGATAAGGCTGCGGATTTCTTTTTGGGATTGGAAATGGATGCAAACGAAAAGACCATCTCGGCCCCGCTCATGAAAGAAATTATTGCGCGTCTGTCTTTTTTAATCGACGTGGGCTTGGAATATCTCACCTTGAATCGCATTGCGGGTTCTTTGTCTGGTGGAGAAGCCCAGCGCATTCGTCTTGCATCTCAAATCGGTTCACGTTTGGTCGGCACGCTCTACATCTTAGATGAGCCAACGATTGGATTGCATCAGCGTGATAATGCGCGTCTGGTCAAAACTCTCGAAACCCTGCGCGATCTCGGTAACACGATCATCGTGGTCGAACATGATGAAGACACGATCGCTGCTGCAGATTATCTCGTGGACATTGGCCCAGGTGCTGGTCGTCATGGTGGAGAGGTCGTGGCTGCAGGTCCCATGCCAGAAATTTTACAAGATAAAAAAAGTTTAACGTGCGCGTATTTGCGTAAAGAAATAAAAATTCCGTATCCAAATAAGCGTCGCGGAGAACCAAAAGAATGGTTGACCGTGCAAAAAGCCACAGAAAATAATTTGAAAAATCTAACGGTTGATATTCCGTTGCGTCGTTTCGTGGCGATAACCGGCGTGTCTGGTTCAGGTAAGTCCACGCTCATGGTTGATGTGTTGTATCGGGCGCTTGCGCAAAAACTAAACGGCTCAACCATCAAGCCCGGCGCGCACAAGGGGATTCAGGGCGCTGAGTGGCTCGATAAAATCGTTGACGTGGATCAATCGCCCATTGGACGCACCCCGCGCTCCAATCCTGCGACGTACACGGGTATTTGGGATCAAGTGCGCGAGCTGTTCTCTCTTACGGCAGAAGCGCGGATGCGTGGTTATAAAGTCGGGCGTTTCTCGTTTAATGTTCCAACAAATCGCGGAGGCGGTCGTTGCGAACACTGCGAGGGCAATGGCCAGATGGCAATTGAAATGCATTTCTTGCCAACCGTGTATGTGCCGTGTGACGTGTGTAAGGGCAAGCGTTTTAATCGCGAAACCTTGGAAGTAAAATATCGCAATAAGTCCATTGCAGATCTTTTGGAAATGACGATCGAAGATGCGAGTGTCTTTTTCAAAGATATTCCGCGCATCTATGATAAAACAAAAATTCTGGAAGAAGTGGGACTCGGCTATTTGCAGTTAGGCCAAGCTGCCACCACGCTTTCTGGCGGAGAAGCACAACGCATCAAGCTCGCATCAGAACTCGCGCGTCGCGATACGGGCCGTACGTTCTATCTCTTAGATGAACCAACCACGGGTCTGCATTTTGAAGATGTGCGCAAACTTCTGGAGGTTCTGCATCGTCTTGTGTCACGCGGAAACACGGTCGTGGTCATCGAGCATAACCTAGACGTGATTAAAAATGCTGATTGGATTATTGACTTAGGTCCAGAAGGTGGAGATCGCGGTGGTTCTGTTGTCGCGCAAGGCACGCCAGAAGATGTGGCAAAAAGTGAAAAAAGCTTCACCGCAAAATATTTAAAAAGAGTGTTGAAGAGATAGGGGGAGGTGTAAAGTAGAGGGTGTATGTCTATCCCATCCAGCATCCGCATTAAGAATAAGAAGCTTCCAGAAACGCCTGGTGTCTATTTAATGAAAGACGCCAAGGGTGAGATTTTGTATGTGGGAAAAGCGATTTCTCTCAAAAAGCGCGTGGGCCAATATTTTACGCATCCGCATGGAGCGCATGTGGAAGAAATGGTGCAACATATTGCGGCGATCGATTACATCGAACAACCAACCGTGATCGAAGCGCTCATCCTTGAAGCAAATCTCATTAAGCTGTATCAGCCAAAATATAATATTGCGCAAAAAGATAATAAAAGCTTTTTGTATCTCGCTATTACCAAAGATGCTTTTCCAAAGCCTGTCTTGATTCGCGGTGCAGATCTCGAAGAGGGAAGTGAAAAAACCTACAAAGCCTTGTTTGGTCCCTACACCTCGCCAACGGCTCTGCGCGCGGCCCTGGACCTCATTCGTAAGATTTTTCCCTGGTCTACATGCGAGCCTGGCCAGCGCCGTCCGTGTTTTTACGTGCATCTCAAGCAGTGTCCTGGTGTGTGCGTGAATGCGATTGATCAAAAAGCGTACGGAAAGATCATCCACGATCTCATTCTCTTTTTTCAAGGCAAGAAAACAAACTTGATCAAAAAATACGAACGCGAAATGAAGGCAGCGGCCAAGGCGCTTAAATTCGAAGAAGCAACCGCGCTTCGTCGCAAGCTCTTTTTCTTGGAGCATATTCAAGATGTGGCAGTAATTAAGCGTGACGAGTCCGTTCCCGCTACTCCACCACTTTCTACTTCACTACTCACTACTGACTTACCTGCCGTCAATCTCTTCGGTCGCATTGAAGGGTATGACATCTCGAATATTTCTGGTACCTCATCCGTCGGATCCATGGTTGTGTTTCAAAACGGCGCGCCAGCAAAAGCAGAATATCGAAAATTCAAAATCAAAACCGTCACAGGCTCAAATGATGTCGCATCTCTGCAAGAAGTTTTATTCCGTCTTTTTCATAATCCTTGGGCCAAGCCAGATCTTATTTTGATCGACGGCGGTCTATCTCAAGTCCACGCAGCAGAAGCAGTGCTCGCATCTCTGAATCTAGCGTTACCTGTCATTGGCATTGCCAAAGGCCCAGAACGCAAACGAAACGATCTCATCTGTTCCGAAGAACAAAAAGAATTGTGTGATCTGTGCGCATCGCAGTCGCTTCTTTTAGAAAAAGTACGCGATGAAGCGCATCGTTTTGCGATCTCATACCACCGAAAGGTTCGAGGTAGGGGAATGCAGGGGGCTTAGTGGGAAATAAAGGTTATCCACAGGTGAGCCAAAAAAGATAAAATCCCCTATGAAAATGGGGGATTTTTGTATTGAACCTATCTTTGACCCAAGGAGGTAAGTGGCATAGAATGTAATCAAGTGGCAGAAAGTGGCAAATCCATCTTTTTGGATAAGCCGCAAAAACCACGAAGGCGATTCGATCTATGTTCATTGGCGAATATCATCACACGCTCGATGACAAAGGTCGGATGGCCATTCCGATCAAGTTTCGTGCTGCCCTTTCCGAAGGTGCAGTGGTCACGCGAGGCTTAGATCGCAGTTTGTTCCTTTACACAAAGGAAGAG
>CAYUCD010000091.1:0-3323 GCA_964443265.1 uncultured Gammaproteobacteria bacterium
TCACGGACAACCTGGGCAACCACCTGGTGCGCTTCTTCGACTGGAAGGATGGTGTCGACGCTTGCAGGACGCTTCTGACGTCCAAGGACTACATGTACTACAAGACGAGCATCTCGCGAGCGATCTTCGTCTGGAGTGGCAACAACTCGGCCTCGGGGTACACCAAGCAGGTGGCGAGCGCGCTCGGCGTGAAGAGAAGCACCAAGATCGGCGCTCTCAATCGCCGCCAGATCGACCGCGTCATCCTCGAGATGGCCAAGTGGGAGGGCACTCCGCGTTGCGCTGGAGCCAAGATGGTCGCGGAGATCCTGAATATCCCGCTCGATCTTCCGCCGGCCAAGCGACCAGCCAAGACGTATTTGGTTCAGCGTCACAGCCGATCGCCTCGCGACGCTGGATTGGCTCGCTCTCGCTACTCGGCGCCGTAACCTGTTCTTTCTCCTTCGTTTTTGGCCCTCCTATCTTCACTGGAGGGCTTTTTTATAGGCCTATCTTGATTCTCTGGTCGTCCTCTGCTATTCTTAGCCACGTTCCATCAACAATTTGCCGAGGTATTGTCGCCGAGGTATTTTGCCTCACGGCTCGATACCTAGGATCCTTGTTCGGAACAGCAATCAGGTCGCCGCGGTATCTTCGCCTCACGGCTCGATACCTAGGCTCCTCGTTCGGAAATGAAAATATGTAAACACATTTTCATTTCTCTCACTCGTCGCCGAGGTAGCTCAGTGGTAGAGCGAAGGACTGAAAATCCTTGCGTCGCCAGTTCAATCCTGGCCCTCGGCACCATAACAAAATGTCTCGCGTAAGCGGGACTTTTTGTTTGCCAGGATTGAACTGAGGGAATGGTAAAACCGTGAGGTTTTACTTGCTGAGGAAAGCTCACGAAAACCAGAAGGTTTTTGTGGGAGTCTGGCGAAGCCGGACGACGTGAACATCCTGGCCCTCAACACCATATAAAAACACCACCCTTTGCGGGTGGTTTTTTTGATTTTTAAAAAGATCGGCGGAGGCATTCGGCTCAAAATAATTGGGCTTTGACCGGCTGAGCCGGTCGCGCTTGCGCAGAGCGTTTTAGTGAGAAATCTCACTTCACGCCTCGCGTGAGCGTAGAAGCCGCGTGGAGTCCTCGCGATATCACCGAAGCAATACCTGTCCAGACTCCTAGAGTCGAACGTTAGCCCGAATCCTCGCACCGACTTTGCTTTAAAGATGACAACGGAACAACTCCTCGTCAACCCGTTGACATTTTTTATTTTTTCTTGTATTCTTTTTTTTCGTTCCCCTGTTCTTTCCACCCCCTGAGGAGGAGGTTCCATGCCCGAGCTTGTAGAAAGATTGGTCATTGCTGGAGTTCCGGCTCCAGTGAGCTACGCGGCACTCATTGCCCATGCTCTTCACCAGCGCAAGGAAGGGACAACCATCCTTCCTCTGGCCGTGCAACTTCCTTCTGGGCTTGAGTACTTCCCGCTCGGAAGCGTGCTCACTCGACTAACGGAGGACCTTCGTCTCGACGTGAAACTCGCGCAGGACTACGCCGAGTACCTCTATCTTGCCTCAGCGTCAGAGGGAGACTCGGCAAAGGTCATCCTCCTGTTCGGCGGAGAGGTCGTGATTCGTCGCTACCTGGAGGTCTTCTTGCGGGAGCGCTTCTTCCTGCACGCCCCCACGGTCCTGTTCGTGGCAGACGGGGACATCAATGTCTTGCTCGAGCGCTATCCCGAAGCACTCCGAGACGAGTTCTCGGCCATGTTCGGAAACGTACTCCAGCTTCCGACCCCTTCGGCCTAGCTCCTTCTTTTTTCTCTCTTGCCCCCGTCGCTTAACGCTACGGGGGTTTCTTTTTATAAAAAACTGACAATGAGCCACGCGACAACCGCTCCGGTCATTACGAGAAAGGCAAACCATCCAAATAGTTTTGCCCAGATTCCATTTTTACACTCCCCCATCACTTTTGGATCTGAGGCTAAACGAAGAATCACGAATATGAGCACTGGAGCAATCAATCCGTTGATCACGGCAGAATAGATCAGGGCTTGAACCGGAGGGATCCCAAACGCATTTATTAAAATGCCAATAATCGTGGTTGCGAACATGGCGAGATAGAAGCCTTTTGCTTGCCACCATTTTTTTGAAAGACCTTCTTTCCATCCAAACCACTCAGCCACGGCATAGGCAATGGTTCCAGCAAAAATTGGGACCGTGATTAAACCCGTACCGATAATTCCAATCGCAAATAACCATGCTGCCTCTTTTCCTGCTAAAGGCCCTAGAACATCCACGACTTGCCCTGCGGTTGTTATCTCCACACCTTTTCCGCCGAATAAGACTGTGGCGGTCGTAAGCATGATGAACCAAGCCACTAGATTTGAAATCAGCATGCCCATTGATACTTCCCAGCGCATAGCACGAACTTTTTCACGCGTATTATCTTTGCATCCGCCATACATCCCCTGCTTTCCAAGACCCTCTTCTTCAATTTCTTGATTGCCTTCCCAGAAAAAAAGATACGGGGAGATGGTTGCGCCCAATAAAGCAACAATCATCATGAGGGCGCGCGAAGACCATTCAATTTGAGGAATGAGAGTTGAACGAAAGGCTGTCATCCAATCCACAGATACGACAAAAGCGGTTGCCACGAACGCGAGTAAGGAAAGCGAAATCCATTTAAGATAGCGAGCGTAGGTTTTATACGGCAAAAAGATTTCGAGGCCTATGGAAAGACAGGCCATCCCGATGATTGCCACCCAAAATGGAATTCCTGGCACCACGAGTTCGAGCGCGCTCCCCATCATGCCAAGATCTGCCCCTAGATTTACGGTGTTTGCGATCAAAAGAAGAACAACGATTAAGCCGACAATCCAACGACCATAGCGCTTTTTGATATTTGCGACGAGCCCACGATGCGTAACAAGCGCGATACGCACGCACATTTCCTGCACAGCAATAATAATGGGCGTTGTTAAAAACACGCTCCACAAAAAGAGGTAGCCAAATCCTGCGCCTGCTTGGGCATAGGTCGCAATAGCAGCCGGGTCATCATCTGATGCGCCTGCTACAAACGCCGGTCCCCATTTCTTTGATTCACTTTTAAAAAATCCAAACATGGATACAGTATAAAGCAAAAGCCCCATCGTGTGACGGGGCTTTGTTTTTTAGGCTTGTGGGAGAAACCAATTTGGATCGTATTGCACGCGATCGTTCACATGCTCATATTCGTACAACTCTGTATCTGTGAACCACACTTTGATTTCATTTTTCGCTTCTTCTTCGTTACCTGATGCATGAATAATATTACGCAACGGACGATTTTGCGCGTTGGAAAG
>CAYUCD010000092.1:0-3323 GCA_964443265.1 uncultured Gammaproteobacteria bacterium
GAAATCCTTTGGCGCGTCCCTTGGGACGCTTACTTCTGGAGACGGATGGGCGTTTCCTGAAGTTCTATCAGGGCGATGGAACCATTCTTCGTCTTGATGATTGGATCATGCACCCGAAAACCCATCGTCCGGTGTTCTGGACGTTCCGTGAGCCTTGCGCACAGTCTGAAGCGTGCAAGGGGCCTCCTCGCAGGCTCTTTCCCAAGAGCGGATCGCATCATCTCTCGGTTTCTCTCTGAGCCCTCTTTTTTCTCCCCCAACGCATCGGGGGAGTTTTTATTTTTCTCCAACAACCAGCAGAATAATCGCTATAATGCCCAGTCCAATCCCGATGAATTGAAGAGGGGCGAGTTTTTCTTTGAAAAGAAAAATACCGGCTAAGGTTGTGAGTACGACAATGATGACGCTCGCGAAGGCATTGATAACAGATAATTTTCCAAATTTGAGAGCAAGGGGAAACGTGACGGATGCTGCTAGATAAAAAAGAATTGTGAGAGCAAAAAAGGCATGGTTGTTTTTATCGGCCCACACTTTGGCTGTAATATCGCCAAAAAGCGTTGTCAGAGCGGAAAGAAAGGCCAAAAGATGTCCCATAGATGGGATTTAGTATACCTGAATCCTCTATATCTTGACAGGTTTTTTTGTGGACGGTACATTCTGCGTTAGCACTCTCTTTCATTGAGTGCTAGCCTATGGATCCACGCCTTGAGCGACTCTTAAAAACCGTGGTCGATGAATATATCGCGACCGCGGAACCTATCGGTTCCCAGCATCTTGTGGATCGTTATCATTTGGATGTGAGCCCGGCAACGATTCGTAATTGGTTCGCAGAGCTGGAAGAGGCTGGATGGCTTATGCAGCCACATACGTCTGGAGGGCGTATTCCCACAGAACTAGGATTTCAATGTTATGTCGATCGATTCGTAGAACCGCATAAACCTGCATTAAAACGTGATCGCGACATTTTGGAACAGGCAGCACTCGCGCCAGCAGAAGAAGGACGACGTTTAAAAACCATGGCAAAAGCGCTTGCGGAATGTTCTGGGCTTGCTGCGTTCGTCGGATTGTCACAAGGCGATACCTTTTACACGGGTCTTTCTCAACTCTTTGCTCAACCGGAATTTCAGAATTGGCAAACTGTGGTTTCTCTTTCTGAGGTATTGGATCGATTGGATGAAACGCTTCATGTTTTGCGCGCCACTTCTTATACTGAGCCCAAACTTTTTTTAGGAAGTGCGTGTCCGTTTGGTCGCGGGTGTAGTTCGCTTCTCGTTTCGATTCAAGGAGATGTGATCGGACTTCTTGGTCCTGTGCGTATGGATTATCAAGCAACACGTTCGCTTCTCTCTTCTGCTCTTACGTTTTTACAACATCCATAAATTATGTCTGAAGATTTGAATCATTCTGATTGTGCGTGCGGCGGAGCTTGCGGAGGATGCGCCTCTGAAGGCTGTGCTTCATGTGCTGAGTATTTGGCTGGTTGGAAGCGCGCCCAAGCTGATTATCAAAATTTAAAAAAAGAAACCGAGCGTGAACGTGCGGTGTATATCAAATCCGCAAACGAACGTTTGCTCGGATCGCTTCTTCCGCTTTTGGATCAATTGGAAATGGCTCTCGTTCAAGCTCCTGCGTTTGATGAACCGGCGGAAATTGCGTGGGCAAAGGGGATCCAGGCGATTGCGAGCGGGTGGGAAAAAGTGTTCCAGGGGTTGGGCCTTTCTCGCGTATCAACTGAAGGCACCTTTGATCCGCTCTGGCACGAAGCTGCTGGAGAAGAGGTAGTCGAGGGTGTTCCTGCCGGACAGATTGCGCGCGTGTTGCAAGGGGGATGGCGTTCGGAGGAACGCGTTTTGCGCCCGGCTCGCGTGATCGTGACTAAATAATCTTTTATTTATTCTTCTATGTCTCTTATCCGTTGGTCTCCTTTTTTCTTTGAACCGTTTGATGGGATGGAGAAGTTTCTTTCCGACTTGCCAGCTGTCTCTCATCGAGATGCGCTCGTACCAGCCGTTGATGTGTATGAAACAAAAGATACGGTTGTGGTAGAGGCTCCTCTTCCAGGGGTTGATCCACAAAAAGTGGATATCTCCATTGAAAATGGACTGCTCTCGATTAAGGGTTCTATGGAACGCAAAACAGAAGTGGATGAAAAAAATTATTATCGTAAAGAAGTTCGTTCTGGTTCTATCTTTCGCCAAGTGTCCTTGCCAACGTCTGTGAAAGAACAAGAAGCAGAAGCAGCGTTCGAAAATGGCGTGTTGAAGATTACGTTTCCGAAGCTGTCGGTTGAAAAGAATACGATTAAAGTAGAGATCAAAAAACACTAACCCTATCTATGTCTAAAATTCTTGGTATTGATTTGGGCACGACAAATTCGTGCATGGCGATCGTCGAAGGCGGTCAACCGAAAGTGCTGGATAACAGCGAAGGTGCACGTACAACGCCATCTGTGGTTGCGATTTCAAAAACAGGTGAACGATTGGCTGGGCAGGTGGCTAAACGCCAGGCGGTTGTGAATCACGAAAATACGTTGTTTTCTGTGAAGCGCCTTATGGGTCGCCGTTTTGATGATCCAGAAGTGGTTCGTGATCGTGCTTTGTTGCCTTATCGCGTGGTTCAAAAAGGCGATGGCGTTGGGATTGCGATGGGGGGCAAAGAATTTACGCCAGAAGAAATTTCGGCCATGATTTTGCAAAAATTAAAGGCTGATGCAGAAGCGCGTTTGGGTGAAAAAATTACAGAGGCTGTGATTACGGTGCCTGCGTATTTTGATGATGCGCAACGCCAAGCCACGAAAGTTGCTGGAGAAATTGCCGGATTGACCGTGCGACGTATTATCAACGAACCAACGGCTGCGGCGCTTGCGTATGGATTTGATCGCAAGAAAGATGAAAAAGTTGTGGTCTATGATTTGGGTGGCGGAACGTTTGACGTGTCTGTACTTGAAGTTGCCTATGATGCAACCACGAGCCAGAACACGGTCGAAGTCCGCGCGACCAATGGCGATACGCACTTGGGTGGCGATGATTTTGATCAGCGTTTGATTCAATGGATCGTTGCAGAATTCAAAAAGACGGATGGGATTGATTTGAGCAAGGATTCTCTTGCGCTCCAACGTATTAAAGATGCGGCAGAAAAAGCTAAGATTGAATTATCGAGCGCCATGGAAACAGAGATTAACCAGCCATTTATTACGAGCGGTGCAAGCGGACCACAGCATCTTCAGATGAAGCTTACGCGTTCGCAATTGGAACAGCTTGTCGGTGATTTGGTTGAGAAAACATTAGAACCATGCCGCAAAGCACTTGCAGATGCCAAGATGT
>CAYUCD010000093.1:0-3316 GCA_964443265.1 uncultured Gammaproteobacteria bacterium
GGGGTGTGCGTTTGATGACAAATCGCAAGCGATAAAAGAAAGGCGCGCGCCTTTGTTTCGCCTGATACATCTGCACGCATGTACGGACGGTCATAAAAGCTCGGACGAAATGAGAGACGGCTTAAAGCCTCTCCTATCTTTTTGCATTGTTCTTGGTTAACTTCCGCGTAACTCATACGGCCTTCATTTCACCCTGCGAGAAGCTTCTTTGCAATGCCCACAAACAAAAAGTCACCCGTCGCATAAAGCTAGGGGTGACCTTCGGGGCGGTTTTGGTTATTCCGCTTTCTTTGATTTTGCCTTTTTCACTTTTTTAGGCGCTTCGTCGAGCACGATTTGTTCAAAGGCTTCAATGTCTTTGACCACGGCTTTAAATTCTTTTTTGGCTTCTTTCACCTCTTTGATCTCTTTGACTTCTGGCTTTTCGGCCGTTGCAGGAGATAAGAGTTTCAAGATGGCTTCTAATTTAATATTGATAGATTTGAGCTGACCATCCAAACGGTCTGGGCTCTTTGGGCTTTCCTCGCGACGATCAGAGGTTGGAGCCACGGTTCCAAAGCATGCACGACAGTAAACTGGTTTGGATCCATTTGGTTTGAAGGGAACTTCGCATTCCTCTCCACACTTGTCGCATTCTGCGCTAAACATGCGCTTTTCTGGATAGCTGCCTCCGCCACGTCGGTCGTCCATTCCGAAACGAGGAGCGTCTCCACCATTTTCTTCTTTTTTAAAGCAGTTGCTGCAAAACACGGGTTTGGATCCGTTTGGTCGAAAAGGCACTTGGCAGGCCTGGCCACAGTCGTGGCAAACCGCGTCATGCATAGGAGGGCGTTCGTAAGAATCGCGTCCACCAGAGGAACGACGATCATAAGAATCGCGTCCACCAAATTTTTTGGGGCCACTCCATCCGGAGGAACCACCTGAGCTTCGTTGAGGTTTATACATAATAGATTATATGATTATCAAAGGAGTCTACCCTATTTTTGCAAAAAGCGCAATGGTTGGACGGTCTCTTTTCTAGAAAAAGCCGATTTTGTTGCGCTTTAGGTCATTTCGGAGGCGTCGATAGTCTGGAAATACACGCGAAACGAGCGCCCAGAACCTTGGCGAGTGATTCATTTCTCGCAAATGGCACAGTTCGTGGACCACGATGTAATCGGCTAATTCTGGGGCAAGAAGAAGGATGCGATAGTTGAAATTAAGGTTGCCGGTGCGCGAGCAACTCCCCCATCGCGTTCTCTGGTTTCTGACGCGGATGGCGCTGAAGCGGAATTGATAAAGACGGTTGAAATACGCAACGCGCTCTTTTGCAAAGGCCAGAGCTTTTTGTTTGTGCTCGTCAAAATCCTTTTTTGTGCCTTTTTTTATGACGGTGCCGGAAAAAGACTTGTAGGCGTCTAATTTTTTGATAATCCACCCTGCTTTTTGATGCAAAAGACTGTTGACGAATGACTCGCTTACGCGACGAGGGATGGTTACGGTAAAACGACCGTCAAAATGGATGGTAAAGCGCACATTTCGCGCTAGCGGGCTGATTTTGAGCGTGTACTCAATGCTTTTGCCAAAAAGCATGATGCTCCTCTGAAGTTCCTGCATCCCGAAGAGTATGGCACTTGGAAGAAGGGAGTACAAAAAAACCACCCGTCGCATAAAGCTATGGGTGGTAGAGAAAAGGTGCTTACCCACGGAACGGAGGAAGACCGAGTTTGGCGTCGAGCGGCGCTCGCTCTTCTCGACACTTGGCTAACTCCGCCAAAATGAATTGCTCCTTCAGAACGAGCGCTTCGCGTTGCTCTGCAAGGCAGACGGGATTTGTTTCCTCGAACCGCTTTTCTGCCTCGAGAAGCTTGGGAAGACCTGCGGCTGCAAGCCCCCTATCTCTCCAGTAAGCCATGAAGTTCATCCCTGAAGAGACGCAGGCGAATAGAGCAGGAAGTGGACAGAAGACGCTCCAAGCCGCTTTCAAACTACCAAACACCGGCGTGAGCGCGACGTAGTCGTGAAAGAAGAGGAGCCCCGTGCAGGTGAGCATAAAGACAAGTGCCAAGGGAAGGTAGGCCATTTGCAAAACTGAACACCATCTATCCAGTCCCCTGATCTGATCTGCCTTGTGGTGCAACGCAGGATCAAGAAACTTGAGCTCTCCTTCAAGCTTTCCTCGGCCTTGGCTTATGAACCTAATCTTCTTTTCCTTTGGTTGAATGACTGTGAGCTCTTTTCCCATGGCTATCTCCCATCTTTGCGAAACGGTGGAAGACCGAGCTTCACGTCGATCTGCGCGAGCTCCTCTTGGTGGTTGTCCAACATCCCCTGGAGCACCCGTTGAGACGCGATGAGCTCTTCGCGTCTCTTGGCAAGACAGACGGGATTCGTTTCTTCGAACTGTTTCTCTGCCTCGAGAAGAGCAGGAAGACCTGCGGTTTCGAGTCTTTTGTTTCTCCAGTCCGTGAGGCGGGTCCCCGCCATGTAGTACCCCGCCAGTAGCGGAATCGAAGGGCAGATCACAGCTAACGCTGCTCCTATTCCGCCGATGATGTGCTTGAGTACGGCGTAGTCGTGATGCAGGATAAGCGCCATACAAAAAGGAAAGAGGAACACTCCGAGGATCAGGTACGCAGATAGCACGTACGTGTGCCGGCTATCCAGCTTTTCGATCTGACTTGCTTTTTCGTGCAGTGAAGGATCCAGGATAGCGATCGTCTGCCCTACCGATTCCTTGTTGGCAGGGAGAGAGATCTTCTTTTCCTTGGGCTGAACGACTATGAGCTCTGATGCCATGATAATCCTCCTTTGAGGACAGGCGTTGATGATGAAAGGAGCAGTGAATGAGAGTAGATGGAAAAGGGGGGTTTGTCAATCGGCGGGGCTGGATTCCCGCCTTCGCGGGAATGACAAAAAAAACACAAGGCCTGTCATCCCTGCGGAAGCAGGGATCCATCCGGATGGATTCCAACTTTCGTTGGAATGACAAAAAACAATCGGCCCCCTCTGTCATTCCAGCGAAGGCGGGAATCCAGCCCGGATAAAAAAAACCGCACTCGGAGGATTGAGTGCGGCAAGTATTCATTGAAGGAGCTAGATGCACTTGAGGGGCGGATCGCAGTGGTCCAGGATCATGGCTCCGTTCTCACGGGTCTCGAAGCCCTTGATCCCGTTTCGCTCGAGCAGGTCCTTCATGTCCTGGATTCCCCTGCTCATCCCATATCCTTCGACCTTCTGCACACGGCCCTCTGCCTCTGCCTTTTTCATTGCAGTGTGCAGCTTGTCGTATGCCACACGTAGAGCGTCGCGCAAGTACGGCTTGGTGATGTGCGTC
>CAYUCD010000094.1:0-3293 GCA_964443265.1 uncultured Gammaproteobacteria bacterium
GTGGCGCGTCAGGTAACAGAAGCTGGGTTTGGGGGGTTTGAATGGGCTACAACGGTTCCAGGAACGATTGGAGGGGCTTTGTACGGTAATGCAGGATGTTTTGGTGGGGAGATGAAAGATGCGGTGGTGTCTGTAGATGTGTTGCGCGTTTCGGATGGTAAACGCATCACTCTTTCTAACGAGGATTGTCAGTTTGGTTATCGGGATAGTCTTTTTAAGCATGAGCCGTTCGTGATTCTTGGATGCGTGCTTTCACTCGCTCATTCTTCTGACCCGATTGCTTCAAAGGCGAACATGGAATCGTTATTGCAAGAACGAAAATCAAAACAACCGTTAGGCGCATCGAGTGCAGGATCGGTTTTTAAAAATGTTGATTTTACGGATGAAAAAGAACTTGAAATTTTACAGCGCCACGTTGCTGTTCCTCCGGCTATGCTCGCGCAAAAGCGTTTGGCTGCTGGATGGCTTGTGGAACAGGTAGGGATGAAAGGATATCGCATTGGCCAAGCACAGGTGAGCGAACAACACGGAAATTTTTTCGTCAATTTAGGCGGTGCGCGCGCTCAGGATCTGATTGCGCTCATTTCTTTTGTCAAAATGAAGGTGCGTGATGAATTGGGAATTGCTTTGCAGGAGGAAGTTCAGTATTTGGGGTTCTAGTTGCCCCTCTTCAGCTCCCGGGTTACAGTAAAGATATCTCATTCTTTACCCCTGTTTTTATGACTATCAACATTGTGCATCGCGGGGTTGAGCTCACAGAAGCGATTAAGCAGTACGTGGAAGAAAAAATTCAATCTTTGGAGAAATATGCGGGCGACCTCCAGCACGCAGACGTTGAGGTTGGCATGACCAATCATCATCATCAGAAAGGCAAGATTTTTCTGTGCAAGGTTGTGCTTCAGGTTCCTGGACAGGTAATTCGTATTGAACGTGAAGCCGAGGATCTTTATAAGGCTATTGATAAAGTGAGAGACCATGTACGTGAGGAGCTTTCACATCGTAAAGAACGCTTGGGCGATAAGATTCCAAACGAATAGTGTAACGTTTTGATTCTGCTCCTGTATAAAGAGGCGTATGAAATTAGCTTTTATTCGGTTTTCCGTGGCATTTGTTTTGGGATTTTCTCTGTTTGTGATTCAGCCCATGGCGCTTGGAACGCATGCACATGCAGGGGATGGATCTCTCAAGAAGTCGTTTGTTCCAAAAGCGCAAACGATTCAAAAGGCGAATGCCGTTTCTACCTGCAAAGCTGATCAGCAGGCTTTGAAAAAGATACAACAGGATGCCCTTTTGGCTCGGCAAAAAGCCAGTAAGGCTGCATTAGATGTTTGGGCAAAGGCGCGTGAAGCGTATCGCGTTGCGCATCAAACAGCCTGGGATTTTTATTTTAAGACAATGCAGGTTAAGCAGGAGGCGCTTACGAAGGATTTGAAAACATGCGCAGGAAAAAGTGGCGCAGAAAAGTCTGTGTGTCGTAAGCCATTTTTGGACGCGTTTGTTCAAGTAAAAAAGGTGGCTTTGGACGCGCGGCTTCAAGCTTTAAAAACAGCTTTGAATACACGAACGACTGCTTATCAGGTTTATGTATCGGCTGAAAAACAAATCAAAACTGTTTATCAGGCAACTCTTCAGAGCGCACGTCAGGAAAAGCCTTGTTTGGACCTCAAAAAGTAATTTTTTTAAAGAGCCCCATCCCTTTTTATAGGTGGGGTTCTTTTGTTTGGTTAAACTGGACGAAATGCCTGTAAACAGCTACTATCCTTGCACAAAAACTATGTCTTTTTTGGCTAAACTCTTTGGAGATCCGAATGCTCGAGAGGTCGCGCGTTTACGCGGGGTCGTTTCTCGTATTAATGCGCTAGAACCATCTGTCAAAGCCCTCACGATCGATCAACTGAAGGCAAAGACACAAGAGTTTCGCGAACGACTTGAAAAGGGAGGTTCAGTTGATGATTTGCTTCCGGAAGCTTTTGCGGTTGCTCGAGAGGCTTCTTTTCGCGTTTTAGGACAGCGTCACTTTGATGTTCAGTTAATTGGTGGTATTGCGTTGCATCATGGGACGATTGCGGAAATGCGTACTGGAGAAGGAAAGACGCTTACGGCAACAGCGCCAGTGTATTTGAATGCACTTTCAGGCAAAGGCGTTCACGTGATTACGGTGAACGATTATTTGGCTCGACGTGATGCCGTGTGGATGGGCCAGGTGTATTTTGCGCTTGGTTTGAGCGTGGGCTGTATTCAACATGAGTCTAGCTTTGTGTACGATCCAACGTTTAAACACGAAGAACAACATGATCCGAATCGTGATGCGACCGGATCCTTTCGTGTTGACATGGATTATTTACGTCCTGTTTCACGCCAAGAAGCTTATCGTGCAGATATTACGTACGGCACCAACAATGAATTTGGATTTGATTATTTGCGTGACAACATGGTGAATCGCGTGACGGGCATGGTTCAGCGTCCGTTGCATTACGCGGTTGTGGATGAAGTCGATTCTATTTTAATCGATGAAGCGCGAACGCCACTTATTATCAGTGCTCCGGCAGAAGAAGCGGCGGATTTATATTATCGTTTTGCGGATTTGGTTCCGCAGTTGGTTTTGAAAGATGATTATTTGGTGGATGAAAAATTGAAAGCTGCCACGCTTACCGAGGCGGGTATTTCTAAAATGGAAAAATGGTTGAATGTTGATAATTTGTATATTCAGGGCGGCATGAAGCTTGTTCATCATTTGGAGCAAGCATTGCGCGCTCATGCGTTGTACAAAAAAGATCGTGATTATGTTGTGAAAGAGGGCGAGGTGTTGATCGTGGATGAGTTTACTGGACGCCTTATGGTGGGTCGTCGTTATTCTGAAGGGTTGCATCAAGCGATTGAAGCAAAAGAGCGCGTGCCTATCCAGCGTGAATCCATCACATTGGCCACGATTACGTTTCAAAATTATTTTCGTTTGTACGAGAAGCTGGCTGGTATGACAGGTACAGCTATGACAGAAGCGGAAGAATTTTTTAAGATTTATAAGTTGGATGTTTTGTCGATCCCGACGAACAAAACGAATCAACGTCGTGATTTGCCAGATCGTGTCTATAAAACCGAACTAGGAAAGTTCCGAGCGGTTGCGCGGGAGATTAAAGCGCGACATGATGCGGGTCAGCCAGTTTTGGTTGGTACGGTGAGCATTGAAAAAAATGAATTTCTTGGCGAATTGGTGAAGAACCGAGGCATTCCCTTTTCTTTGTTGAAGGGAACAAAACACAAAAAAGCAACTGAAATTATCGCCCAAATCGGAG
>CAYUCD010000095.1:0-3212 GCA_964443265.1 uncultured Gammaproteobacteria bacterium
TGTACGTCAATCGAGAAGGATGGCCGTTCTCAAACAACTCCTTCGATACGCAAATGGTGCTCTTTGAGATTTCTTGGCTCCGTACCTTCCCTCAAGTCAAGACAGCTATGGACGGGAATCTGGAGTCTATATCTCATGGCTTGCTCAATCATTTTCTTCAAGGTGGCAAAGACTGGACTGAGGCTAAGCGCGGTATCATAAGTCTAGCCTCGGGTGAGACGTGCTATATCTTTGACACTACTTGGCGCAAGATTGGCTCTAAGAAGATCGCACGAGCGATCCAGCGGCGTATTCCGCGTCTCATACGCCTTGCCAAGGGCGATCGCTCGGCTTTCACTGTCTCTCAGCGCCGTATAGTGGCCTGTCTGCAGTGGATCGGTGTCCCTGACCAGGACATCATTCGCGAGATGCAACACCCTTCGTGGAAACAGACGCCTAAGAGCGTCGACGAGCTCCTCTCGCTGGTTCATGTCGCTGATCGCATCTCCGAAGACACGGGCGCACTCGAAGAGAGCATCCAGAGCAAGCTCGAGATGGCTCAGGTTATCCTCGGACGCCTGCCAAACATAAAGCGCGCGAAGCTCGGGAAGCGACTCGATGCCATTCAGAACAGGCTGGAATCTCGCCGACAAGATCGCCTTCTCCTTGTCGCGCACAAAGCCGTGGACGAAGTCGCCCTCTTGGAAGAGATCGATGCAGAGGTCGCCTCTCTTCACCAAGATCTTCGTTCCGCTGGCTAACACGCTCCTCGTATTTTTCTGCTCCCCATGGCTTGATGCAATGGGGAGTTTTTTTATTTCTTCGAACTATTCCCTTGATCTTGTTAATGCAGTTTTTCAAGATCTAAAAACTCGGTAAAAGAAATTTGTTTGGTGAATTCTTCCATGTGGCTCACCATGATGATGCCTCCTTTGAATTCCTCTAACGCGCGGGCGATCACTGGAAGATGACGAAAGTTAATGTGGTTGGTTGGTTCGTCGAGGATGAGTAACCCTGGACATTGAAGAACGAATTGCGCAAAACAGAGCAATCCTTTTTGTCCTTCTGACAAAGAACCGACTTTGTTTTTCAATAATGCAGACGTGAGCAAAAACTCAGACGCGACTGCGCGCAAACGTTCGTTGGATGGTTCTTCCATGACTTTTTCTAGTTCATCGTACACGATGGCATCAAAATCAAGTCCGCTAAAATCTTGGCGATAGTAGCCGACTTTTACGCCCTCGCTAATCACAGCGCCCGGATCTGTTTCTTGCGCAAGCGAGCGAAGCAGTGTGCTTTTGCCAATGCCATTTGGGCCAGAGATGAGCAGACGATCTTTTTTGCGAACCACCACGTCCACTTCTGCGTTGATCGGCGCATGATCGCGAATCACCCGCACAGAAGAAATGTGCACGAGCGCTCCGCTGAACTCCTGCGTTGGAATCGTAAAATCGCGGATGGTTTTGTCATCCTGGCGCACTTCTACTTTATTTTCTTCTGCTTCTTCCACTTGATCGCGGAGCTTGCTGGCAAGTTTACGCATCTTGCCTCCTTTGTTGGCGAAAAAGTTAATTTTATCTTTACGATCTTGAATTTCTTTTAAGAGACGCGCGTTTTTCATGCGATCACGTTCGAGCCGCGCTGCAATTTCTTCCACCACATTAAAATAGTTGCCAACGTATTGCTCGACTTTGTGCGTGCGCGCATCCAAATGCAAAACTCCTTCGGTAAACGCATTCAAGAAATCCGCATCATGCGAAATCACGAGCACAGTTTTTGGATACATCATCAAATAGCCTGTGAGATGCTCGATGCCCGCTTTGTCGAGATTATTTGTGGGCTCATCCAAAAGCAGAATGTCTGGTTTTTGAATCAGCGCATACGCAAGAAGGAGACGCGCTTGCTGTCCGCCAGAAAACTCTCCGACTTTTTTCTCAAGCGGAGCGTTCATGTTTACAGTCTCCATCACTTCTGCAATGCGCTTATCTAAATCGTATTTCTTTTCAGAAAAAGCGTGCGCAAAAAATTCGCGCACGGTTTCGCTCATGCGTTCTCGCTCCAACACCTGCAATCCGGTGGCAATGCTTGCACCTGGTTGAATGCTGATTTGTCCTTCGCTTGGTTTGAGTGCGCCTGTGAGCAATTTGAAAATCGTGCTTTTGCCTGCGCCATTTTGGCCCATGACCGTGATTTTGGCATTTTCGCGTACGGAAAAATCCGCTCCCTCGAGAAGCGGATTTTCTTCGTCGTAGCCGTAGGTGACACCGCTAAAGCGGATGATGACGTTTCCGTGTTCCATGAAGTACGCCATCTTAGAACAAAAACACGATTGTGTCTATGGTTTGACGAGCTCCTCCCATCCTCTGCCCTGCCAGCCAAAATGCCCGTAGGCAGCTGTTGATTGATAGATCGGTCGACGCAGAGCTAAACGCTCAATAATCGCCTGAGGACGAAAATCAAAGGAACCTTGCACATGGTCCATGAGAGAGTTGCCGGATTCGTCGCGCGCATCAACCATCAGCGGTTCTGCACGACCAATCGCATACGCCACAGACACGAGCGCTTGTTTTGCGTGACCCTGAGCCACGAGATTTTTGGCGACAAATCGACACATGTACGCAGCTGAACGATCAACCTTGGTCGGATCTTTGCCGGAAAAAGCGCCGCCTCCGTGCGGAACTAATCCACCATACGTATCCACCATAATCTTTCTTCCGGTTAATCCTGTGTCTGCATCAAAACCGCCTTGGATAAATGAGCCGGTTGGATTTGTGAGGATTTCGATTTGCTCAACGTTTCCGATAACAGGCTCAATCACATACTTGATAAGAAGACGCCGAATTTCATCCTGTGAAATTTCTGGCGCGTGTTGCGTGCTGATGAGAACGTTCGCGATCTTTTCGTCTTTGATTGTGACCTGCGTTTTTCCATCCGGTCGAAGCCAATTCATCTCTGAATTTTCCCGGCGTGCTTGTTCGAGTTTGCGTGCGAGCTTTTGCGCATACATCACTGCGCTTGGCATAAACTCGGGCGTTTCGTTTGTAGCAAATCCGTACATGATGCCTTGATCCCCTGCTCCTCCTGTATCAACACCCTGCGCAATGTCTGGCGATTGCTTTACCACGTTTATCATCACACGCAGATCATCGTTATATCCGATGTCTTTGTAGACGCGACGCGCGATGGCTTCGTGGTCAACAACGCCATGACTTGTGACTTCGCCCGCGATCACG
>CAYUCD010000096.1:0-3196 GCA_964443265.1 uncultured Gammaproteobacteria bacterium
GCTTCCACGGGTTCTCTAAATACGTAAACGAGTTCAGCTTCTTCATCAGAAGGTGCTTCGCTACCGTTCCATGACATTTTTTCCCATTTTTTATCCATTAGAATTTTTGAGGCTTCGTCATATTTTTTTTGTCTCTGTTCTATGCCGGATGATTTCTTTTCCAAGTATTCTTTCATTTTTTGCCGAATTTCTTTTAGATTTTCGGAAGTTATTGATCCCTTTTCTTCATCGGAAAATCCCAGTATTTTCATCAATTTTTCATCTGGTAGCTCTCTTAAGCCCGCTATGTCACTTTCGATATCTCCTAAATAGAACCTTTCCTGTGATCCGCTTTTTTCTAGTTTTGCCTGCCACGCTTTTTCGTATTTTTGCAAGAAAGCATCCATTTTTCCTTTTAGAAGCTCCTGCATTTTTTGTTTTTCTCCAGATTCTTTTGCTGTCTTTTCCTTCATTTCCGGTTTTTCTTTAATCTCTTCGATTTGTTTTTGAATGGCTGCAAGTTCTTCTTTTTTAGCTGCGAGTGCTTGTTTGTTTTGTTCAAGTTCCGCTAAAAGATCTGGTTCGTCTAAGCCTTCAAGAGCGGCAGCGTCTTCTGCTGCTTGAGCTTCTCCAGCTTTGATTGTTTCACCTAGCTCTTTTGCTTGACCTCCCAATTTTTCAATCGTTCTAGAAAACTCTTCAACAATGGCTTCGCCATGAGCTTCATTTATTTCTCCTTGTTTTTTTGCGAGTTCAGCGTCTTCTGCTGCTTTGAGGCGAGCATCTTCTTCGGCTTTTGCTTTTGCGGCTGCGATTTCTGCCTTTTTTAGAGCGGCTCGTTCAGCGATTGACAGGGGTTTTGGTGCTTCTGACATATCATTATGGGGTTATTTCAAATTTTTCATCTTATTTCGTAAGTCTGCCACGGATTTTTTATCTTCTTTTAAAGAAACCGCTCTTTTTTTGATGGATTTTAGATTTTTTATGATCTTTTCAACATCTTTTTTCAATTTATCCAAATGGCTGACTAGCTGTTTTGCTGTTTGTGACATAAAAAAATCTATAAATTATGGCTTTAGTTTACTCGTTGAACTCTTTGCGGACAAATAGGCTTGATGTTTATGTCAATGCAATACCTTTCCATGTGGTATCATAGTGCCGTTCATGAGGAGGGCTTTTATTTTGTCTTTTTTGATGATTTTCAGTCTTTTGGCTGGTTCTTTTGCGATTGCGTTTGATCAAAGCAGTACAAATTATCAAAATACCCAATCTACATTTGCTCCGGCGATGTTTGACGCGACTTCTTCCAATTATTCGATTATTGGCGCGGTTGATCCGATCGTTAGCTCTTCAACGAGCCTTACGTTTAAGATCCAATATGGCGTGCCGTTAAGAGAAGTTCCTGCTACAACGCCTGTGACGCCTCCGGTTGTTGTCACGCCTCCTGGCGGCGGGGGAGGGGGAGGCGGTGTAACGAGTATTGCGAACGTGATTTTTTCAGGGCGTGCCTATCCACTCAGCAAAATCTCTATTTTGAAAGATGGGCAAATTGTGGTTTCGACGATTGCAGGGCAGGACGCGAATTTTTCTGCCTCGATTTACGATCTTTCCACGGGAAACTATAACTTTTCTGTGATTGCGGAGGATGCAAAGGGCGTAAAATCTGCGCCATTTACGTTTCCGATTTATATCCAATCCAATGCAACGGCAAATGTGAGCGGTATTTTTATTGCGCCAACCATTGATGTTGACAAAACGCAGGTAAAACGCGGAGAAGTGGTTGGGATTTTTGGACAAAGTACCCCAAATGCGGCGATTACGATTTTGGTGAATTCAGAAACCGAGCACTTTGCCACAGCGCCGGCAGATAAGAACGGTGCGTATTTTTATAATTTTGACACAGCTCCGCTTGACCCTGGAGGGCATGATGCAAAATCGCGCGCTTCAAAAGACGGACAAGTGAGTTCGTATGGAAAGACTGTTGCGTTTAAGGTTGGGACCACGACGGTTCCGAAAACGGGTGCTTGCGGAAAAGCGGATTTGAATTGCGATGGAAAAGTGAATTTGGTGGATTTTTCGATTGCTGCTTTTTGGTATAAACGCACGTTATCCACGACGTTTAAAGAGATCGAAAGCGCGCGATTGAATGCAGATGGAAAAATCACCTTGATTGATTTTAGTATCATGGCTTATTATTGGACGGGTTAAACGCATGAAACGCTTGTTTTTATTACTGTTTTTGAGCTTTGCGGTGCTTGGCGGATTTAGGATTTCCTCGTGTTACGCAGCAGAGATTCCACGTGTTTTTGCAGAGCCTGTAACGGTTTCTGTTCAGCCAGGAGCGCAGGCGATTTTTTCTGTTTTTTTACGCGTTCCAGATGCGATTAATGCTTTGGAAGGGCGCCTTGTTTTTCCAAAAGATCTTTTAGAGGTGAAGCAGATTCGAGAGGGAAACTCTTTTTTGAATTTTTGGATTGAGAAACCGACGCTTTCAGATCAAACCGTAACATTTAGCGGAATTGTTCCTGGTGGATTTAGCGGACCACGTGGATTGGTTTTGACGTTTGTGGTTTCTGGCCTTCACACAGGAAAGGGGACGATTGTGTTTCAGCAAGGAAAGGCTTTTTATCATGATGGACTTGGCACAGATGTCGCGTTGGCCAACTTTTCTCTTCCTGCGGAGGTGAGCTCACAAGCAAAGGCCGTGGATGTTCAAAGTATTTTGGCTGATCAGGATGTACCAGAGCCTTTTACGATTCAGCTTTCGCGAGACACGAACTTGAATGATGGTGCTTGGACAGCGGTGTTTGCTACGCAAGACAAGGGGAGCGGGATTGATCATTACGCGGTTTTTGAATCAAAAGAACAGGTGGATCCAAAGACGATTGATCCGCGTTCTTGGGTTGTGAGTGACGGCACCTATCTCTTGCAAGATCAGACCCGCAAGAATTTTGTTTATGTGCGTGCGATTGATCGATCGGGGAATGAGCGACTCGCTGTTTTATCTCCACTTGCGATGCCTTGGTATGGAGCTTGGTGGTTTTATGTTATAATTTTCTTTGTCTTCGATGTCGTGATTTATCTTATTTTTCGTTTGCGGCGTCGATAGTCGTTTTCATGCGCGTTCTTTCATTGCTCCTTGGAAGGAAACATAATTGGAAAAAGTGCTTTGGTGTTTTAAGCGCTGTTTTTGCGTTTGCGTTTGCTGCTCAAGCGA
>CAYUCD010000097.1:0-3149 GCA_964443265.1 uncultured Gammaproteobacteria bacterium
CATTCGGATCCAAGATATCCACGATCCGTTTGTGAATACGCATTTCGAATTGTTCGCGCGCGTTCTTATGAACAAACGTGGAACGATTCACGGTCCATTTTTTCTTTTCCGTAGGCAACGGAACTGGACCAACCACTTTCACACCCGTGCGTTCTGCTGTCTCAATGATCGTGCGCGTCGCTTGATCAATAATTTTATGATCATAGGCGCGGATCTTGATACGAACGCGATGGGACGAGGACGTGGCGTCCTTTTCGGCCGAGACGGCCTTCACTTTTGCATCAGACATGGAGCGTAAAGGGAGCCCTGTCATCCAGCACTAACGTTTGTTGGAGAGATGCTCCGCGTCGATGGGTGTGTTTGTGACATCCGCCAACGTGGAACATCTTTCGCAAACGCTAGTGCTGGAACTCCCCGATAATATTTATTTAATGATCTTCGTTACGGAACCAGCGCCGACCGTTTTGCCACCTTCACGGATAGAAAAGCGCATCTTTTCTTCCATGGCCACAGGAGCAATCAAGGTCACCGTCATCGTCACGGTGTCGCCAGGTTGAACCATGGCAACCGCTTCTGGAAGAACCACTTCTCCGGTCACGTCCGTCGTTCGAATGTAGAACTGTGGTTTGTATCCGGTCAAGAATGGCTTATGACGACCACCTTCTTCTTTCGTTAAAGCGTACACTTGCGCTTCAAACTGTGTGTGAGGCGTGATCGAACCTGGTTTTGCAAGCACCATACCGCGTTCGACTTCGTCTTTCTTTGTACCGCGAAGAAGCAAACCGGCGTTGTCTCCAGCCAAACCTGATTCCAATTGCTTGTTAAACATTTCGATACCCGTGACAACCGTCTTGCGTGTTTCGCCCAAACCAACGATTTCTACTTCTTCGTTGATCTTGACCTGACCACGCTCGATGCGTCCCGTGACGACCGTGCCACGGCCTTCAATGGAGAACACATCTTCGATTGGCATGAGCAATGGTTTGTCGACTTCACGAACAGGTTCTGGGATAAAATCATCACAGGCCTTGATCAAATCGAGAATTGGTTTTGCCGCAGCCTCGTCTGTTGGGTTTTGCAATGCTTTCAAAGCAGAACCGCGGATAATAGGCGTGTTGTCTCCGTCAAATTCGTATTTCTTAAGTAAATCGCGGACTTCTTGTTCGACCAAATCAATCAATTCTGGATCGTCGACCATGTCCACTTTGTTCAAAAACACGACAATTGCTGGAACGCCCACTTGGCGAGCAAGCAAGATATGTTCACGTGTCTGAGGCATTGGACCATCCGTCGCAGCAACCACAAGGATCGCACCGTCCATTTGGGCAGCACCCGTGATCATGTTCTTGATGTAATCCGCATGGCCTGGACAATCAACGTGTGCGTAATGGCGCTTTTCAGATTCGTATTCTGTGTGCGCTGTCGCAATCGTGATACCACGAGATTTGGATTCTGGAGCCTTATCAAGGTCATCCACACCTTTTGTCTGTGCCTTAAGACCGTGCTTAGAAAGCACAGAAAGGATGGCTGCCGTCAGCGTCGTCTTGCCATGGTCCACGTGACCGATGGTGCCGATGTTGACGTGCGGCTTACCGCGTTGGAAAACTTCCGCCATAGAGCGTGTCAAGTCGGCGCCAATGACGACGGCCCCAAAGGGCCCTGCCGCCAGTGCGCGAAATAAAAAATGAAAAACGAGTTAAGTGAACCTGAGTTGAGCCTGATTTTGGCCAAACAAAGGTTGCTAGTAAAAGCGTAAAGATGATAACAAAACCCACGATTTTATGCAAGACCCACGAGGCGAATCAAAACGCACCTCAGAAAAGATGCGTTTTTGGCTTTATCTAGGCTGATTTTCCTCTTCATCCACTGGCTCCAAGTAAAATCGATCTTCAAGCGTCATTTCTGAGCCAACTTGAGCGCTTTTTGGCAATGGGGCCATCTCTTTCAAAAGATCCGCCGGAAGGTCAGAAAGAGCTTTTTTTACCACGCGAGAAGGAGGGAAACTGTCAGAGTTATCCACAGCCTCAACACGGATAGGGGCTTCAACATCTTTTTCAGGCGCAGGGATCGAAGACGGAGATTCCTCAGTAAGCGCCTCATAAACCTCAAGCGGAAGAACCACCATGGGCTCTCTTCCGGCTGGGTCTGTCACCACGATCGGCAGTCCGTGCCGTCGGGCCGTCTCTAAAATACGTTGCCAAGACATAGGTTGGCGCTATCTCAACACCAAAGAAAAAAGCAGGCAAGTCCGTTCATCCCGAGAAAAACAAAAACCCGCAGCCAATGGCCACGGGTTTTGAATGCGTCTTTTATTATTTCTTTGCGCGTCCTTCCACAATCCCAATCGCGACGTTGTTTGGAACTTCGCCGTAATGACCGAATTCCATGGAATAGCTCGCGCGACCTTGCGTCATAGAACGCAACGCGGTGGCATAGCCGAACATTTCTGAAAGCGGAACGATCGCACGCGCGACACGAGCGCCAGAACGTTCATCCATATCCTGAATCTGTCCGCGCTTAGAGTTCAAATCTCCGATTACATCTCCCATGAATTGTTCTGGCATCACAACTTCCACCTTCATCAATGGCTCGAGCAAATAAACGCCTGCTGCTTTCGCCGCTTCTTGGAAGGCAAAGGAACCGGCAATTTTAAACGCTGCTTCAGAGGAATCAACCTCGTTATAGCCTCCATCCTTGAGCCTTACCTTCACATCCAACAAAGGATAACCCGCCATCACACCACCAAGTAATGCCTCCTGAATAACCTTGTTGATTGGTTTAATGTACTCGCGAGGAATCACACCACCTTTAATTTCATCCACGAATTCATAGCCCTTTCCGCGTTCTGCTGGTTCAACGTCAATCACACAATGACCATATTGACCGCGACCACCAGACTGACGAATATATTTTCCTTCCCCTTCTGCCTTCTTGCGGATCGCTTCGCGATAGGCCACCTGTGGCTTACCCACATGCGCCTCCACTTTAAACTCACGTTTCATGCGCTCCACAATAATTTCCAAGTGCAATTCACCCATACCCTCCATAATCGTCTGCAAGGCTTCTTCATCTGTATGCACACGGAAGGAAAGATCTTATTCAGCCAATTTTTGCATAACAACACCCATCTTTTCTTGGTCAACCTTTGT
>CAYUCD010000098.1:0-3147 GCA_964443265.1 uncultured Gammaproteobacteria bacterium
ACTAGGAATATACCTTGTTTTGTTCTGACTCGTCAATGGCTCGATTCTATTGCTCGAAACCGTTGTAACTGGTACGTTAGAGAGCGATTTTCTATGCAAGAACAACGACCAATCCAATCATTGGAAAAGAAATGGCAAGACATTTGGGAAGAAGAAGGCGTCTACCATGCGAAAGATCCAAAGCCGAGCCTAAAGGCCAAAAAGTTTTTTGGATTGATTGAATTTCCATATCCGTCTGGAGATGGTTTACATGTGGGGCATCCGCGTTCTTACACAGCTATTGATGCTGTGACGCGTCAACGCCGTATGCAAGGGGAGAATGTGCTTTTTCCGATTGGATGGGATGCGTTTGGACTTCCGACCGAGAATTACGCCATTAAACACAAGATCAAACCGCAAGAAGCGACGAAAAAAAACGTGGCGAACTTTACGCGACAATTGAAAATGCTTGGTTTGGGGTTTGATTGGATGCGTGAAGTGAACACAACGGATCCAGCGTATTACCAGTGGACGCAATGGCAGTTTTTGAAGTTTTTTGATAGCTGGTATGACGAAAAAGCGAACAAGGCGCGATCGATTGATGAACTTCCGATCCCTCCTTCTATAAAACAGGATGGTGAAAAAGCGATTCGCGAGTATCAAGCGGGTTTTCGCATGGCGTATAAAGCAGCGTCGAATATTAATTGGTGTCCGCGCTGTAAAATTGGGCTTGCGAATGAAGAGGCGGTTGGTGGGACCTGCGAACGTTGCGGAAATGTGGTTGAAAAACGCCAAAAGTCTCAATGGATGATTCGCATCACCAAGTATGCAGAGCGTTTATTGGAGGATTTGGACACGGTTGATTATTTAGAGAAGATTAAATCTCAGCAGATTCATTGGATTGGGAAGAGTGAAGGCGCATATATTGATTTTCGTATTGAAGAGGGCTCCCGAAAAGATACGGTGACGGTATTTACTACGCGGCCAGATACGCTTTTTGGTGCGACCTATTTGGTTTTGGCGCCAGAACATCCGCTGGTGGGGCGCTGGATTGCAGAGGGAGGCGTGAAAAATCAAAAAGAAGTTGAGAAGTATCAAAAAACAGCGAGCAAGCGCACAGAGCAAGAGCGTTTGGCAGAAGAAAAAGAAAAAACAGGCGTGGAATTGCAAGGTGTGTATGCGCTGCATCCTGTGACGCAAGAACAATTGCCGATTTGGATTGCGGATTATGTGCTTGGAGGCTATGGAACAGGCGCGATTATGGCGGTTTCAACCCATAATTCGCGGGATTTTGCGTTTTCGAAGCAATAACGATTAGGAATAAAAAATGTTGTTCTTCCTGGTAAAAATGTGTGGAAGGATCAGATTTTTAATGAGCGCCACGAATTAGAACAATGGCTACAATCTCCAAATCAACAAAATCCAGAATCGGAAGCCCTGTGGTAAAAGAAGCTCGACGATGAATATATAGATTTTGTAAAATTATTTACGCAAAATGAGTTTTTTGTTTGTTGTGTTGGTATGGGCTCTGCTGTAAATTCCAGTTTTTTGGATGGGATGAAAACAGCGGACGCGACCAAGGCTATGGTTGAATGGTTGGAAAAGAACAAAGCAGGGGAGCGAGCTCTCACGTATAAATTACGCGATTGGGTTTTTTCACGTCAGCGTTATTGGGGAGAACCGATTCCGATTGTGCATTGCGAACATTGTGGAGCGGTTCCTGTTCCAGAAGATCAATTGCCGATCGTGCTTCCGGACGTGGAGGCGTATGAACCGACTGATACAGGGGAGTCTCCGCTCGCAACTATTCGCGAATGGGTGGAGGTTCCTTGTCCTGTGTGCGGAGAAAAAGCAGAACGCGAAACAGACACCATGCCAAACTGGGCAGGGTCGAGTTGGTATTTCCTTCGCTATGCTGATGCGCGCAATGATCACGCTTTAGCCTCAATGGAAAAACT
Source organism: uncultured Gammaproteobacteria bacterium (assembly GCA_964443265.1). Taxonomy (GTDB): domain Bacteria; phylum Patescibacteriota; class Patescibacteriia; order 2-12-FULL-60-25; family 2-12-FULL-60-25; genus VGLT01. The sequence goes on from CAYUCD010000098.1 coordinate 1,938, forward strand.
GGCATATTGGTTGCCTGTTGACCTTTATAATGGAGGCATGGAGCACACAACCCTACACCTTTTGTACTCACGCTTTTGGTATAAATTTTTGTGGGACATTGGTGTGGTTCCTGCTTCGTGTGGAAGCGAACCGTATCGCGTGCGTCGATCGCACGGATTGGTTTTGGCTTCTGGAGGAGAAAAGATGTCCAAGTCAAAAGGCAATGTGATTAATCCTGATGAAGTGGTTGGCCAGTACGGAGCCGACGTGTTTCGCGTGTACGAATTATTCATGGGACCGTTTGATCAACCTGTGCCATGGGATACAAATGGGATTGAAGGCGTGCGCAGATTTTTGGATAAGGTTTGGACACTGTCTTCGCTCAAGGCGGTTCCTTCAACAGATGCGCTTGATACATTATATTATCAAACTGTGAAGAAAATTACGGACGGTATTCCTGGTCTGCAATTTAATACGTGTGTTTCCAGTCTCATGATTTTGACGAATGCGTATCAAGAAGCACAAGGCATTCCAAAAGCGCATTTATTAGGTTTTCTTCAGCTTATTGCTCCGTTTGCTCCGCATCTTACGGAGGAGATTTGGCGTGAGCGGCTTGGAAAAAAGAAATCGATTCATGTGAGCGGTTGGCCAGAGATTGATGAAACGAAATTACAGGCCAGCACGTTTGAGTTGGTTGTGCAGATTAATGGAAAAGTGCGCGATCGATTGACGGTTGATGCGGCTATTTCGGAAGAAGAAGCAAAACGATTGGCGCTGGCTTCATCTGCGGTTCAAAAATGGTTGGAAGGAAAAGAACCAAGTCGCGTGGTTTATGTGAAGGGTCGACTTGTGAGCATTGTTGTCTAACCTATGCCTTTTCAAGCCCTTGTTTGCGACATGGATGGAGTGTTGGTTGATTCTGAAACCTTAAATGGAGATACGCTGAAGCAGGTTTGTGAACAGCACGGACTTGTTTTAACAGAAGAAGACGTTCTACGAACAAAAGGCGTGCGCGTGGTGGATGTTTTTACGGATTTGAAAAAGCGCTATCCGGATTTGGAGGGCGATATTCAAACGCTTACAGAAGAAAAGGCGGAATTATTTCTTCGAGGAGCAAAGAAGCGGTTGTCGCTTGAGTCTGGGGCTTTGGCTTTTTTAGAAGCGGTTCGGCCTTATGTTCAAAAAATAGCCCTTGTCACCTCTGGAGGTGTAGATTGGCAGACGTATATT
>CAYUCD010000099.1:0-3138 GCA_964443265.1 uncultured Gammaproteobacteria bacterium
CCACGAGCGTAACAACCCTTCGTCCGTCTCGGCTCGCGTGGCTCGCACGAGCGTTGCTTTTTCTTTTGCGATTGCGTCAATCGAAACATAATTCGCCGCATGCACAGGCGCCATATCTTCATCCTCTGGCGTCACAGCCGTGATCACAGAAATCGTAGGCGGAGCAATCATCACAAGCCTCGCCAAATCTCCTGCACGATCTGCGCCCATTTCTAAAATAAATGTTTGAACACCTGTGTGCTTCCAACCAAACCAATAGCCAAGCGTCGCAACCACAAGCGAAAGCCACGCGATGGGAGATCGCCCAGGCGCGCGCAATCCAAGAATCGTAAGCGGAACGCCTAATTCATTATTATAATTTTTGAGCGACACGCGCATCTTGTTGGCAGGATTAGATGCATCCAGTGCCACAGCAATCGCATGACGCGTGGAAGATTTTCCCACGCTTCCTGTAATTGCAATAACAGCGGGATGTTCACGCGCAATAACGCGCCGAGCAGCCGCGCCTAAAAAATCTTCAACAAGACCTAAAAAAGACATAGAGATGAACTAAAAAGATCGTAGCCCGCCTCAATGGTTTGCGCAACTCCTAGGGCTGGGTGGAGGTGGCCACAGGAACAGCCTTCTCTTTAATCGGACGGTCTGGAGGAACATGCAGATAGGAAAGAAGAAATTTAGCCATCTCACCAAAAATTGGCGCTGCAGAAGATTCAGCCCACTCAAGTTTTGGACGATCAAACGTAACAATCATGGCAAATTTTGGATTGTCCGCAGGCGCAAAACCAATAAAAGAACCAATGGACTGGGTGCCATCCAAATATCCTTTTCCATTAGGATTTGGAATTTGAGCAGTTCCTGTTTTACCCGCAACATAATAGCCAGGCACGCCCGCGCGCTTTCCATGTCCATTCTCTACCACGCTCACGAGCATTCCAGACATAAGGCGCGCAGTTCGCTCACTCACAGCTCTGCCAAGAGGCTCTGGTTGAATCTCCTCCTTCGTGCCATCCGAATGAAGAATAGTTTTTACGATATACGGTTTCATAAGTGTCCCTCCATTTCCTAATGCTCCAAACGCAGCCACCATCTGCAAAGGCGTCGCACTGATTCCCTGACCATAGGAAGCTGTTGCCATAAAAATCTTACCAGAACGATCTAAAGAAGAAACATCTCCTTTTGCCTCTGGCTGAAAACCAATGCCTGTCTTTTTTCCAAAACCAAACCGTTGCACATATTCACGAAACGCATCGCGTCCAATTAAACGAGCAACATAAATCGTTCCAGTATTTAAAGATTTCTCAAGTACTTGCGTCATGGTTTGTAATCCATGGGCGAGTTTGTCTGAATTGCGGACCGTAAATCCATCCATGGTTTCCTCTCCGCGATCTTCATACGTAGATTTAGGCGTAATCTTTCCTGCATCCAATCCCGCGGCCAAGGTAATCGGCTTAAAAATAGAACCTGGTTCAAATTGAGCAAACGTTGCAGGATTATTTAACACGCCCACATCTTCAATTTTTCCATAACTTGCAGGCTCAAAATCAGGCGTAGAACACATGGCAAGCACCGCACCCGTTTGCGGATTCAAAATAACGATCGTCCCTCCGCGCGCATCAAATCGTTGAACGGCCTCTCGAATTTTTGCGCACGCCGTATACTGGATCATGCGATCAATCGTCAGCACAAGATCAGAACCGTCTTTCGCAGAAGTCATTTTCAAATTTCCCGTAATCAATCTACGGCCAGCTGCATCTTTTTCTGCAAGCAACGTCCCAAACTCACCCGCAAGCACATCTTGAAACGATCCTTCGATGCCATAACGACCAATACGTTTTGTGCGATCCTCTTGGCTCACAAATCCAATCATCTGTCCGCCCATTCCCTCCTCTGGATACAATCGAACAACATCTTTTGAAATACCAACACCAGTCAATCGCTTAGAACTAATTTCTTGAATTTTATCGAGCGCAACATCCTTCGCTAAAACAATATACGAACTTGTCGCAGAAACTTTTGGCAATAAGTCTTCTTTTGCCAAATTCAAAATCGGGGCCAATGTCTCAGCTACAAGCGTAGGATCTTTCACTTCTTTTGGAGCTGCGTACACAAGCCAGCTATCGCGATCAATCGCAAGCGGATACAACTTGCTATCAACAGGATCTTGAAGATAAATAGCCCCGCGTCGCGGAACTAAAGATGACTGAATTTCATGCTGATCTGATGCCAGCATTTGATAGGTTTGATGATCCAGGACCTGTAATTGAAAAAACCGACCAACCAAGATCAAACCAGCGCATCCAAAAAGTCCAATCACAAACATCACACGTCCGCCAAAAGAAGGTGTCCGTTTTACGGTTCCTCGCGGCAAAAAGGCGCGTTGCGCCGTGTACATAGAACGGGTTCAGCATAGCAAAAACGCACTCAAAAGTCCTACAAATCCCCCTGTCGTCCTGAGCCATGCGAAGGACCTTGCAGCCTCTCGCTCTGTCATTCCCGCGAAGGCGGGAATCCAGTCAAAAAAAATAAAGGGAAAAGCCCCCGGGCTGGATCCCCGCCTTCGCGGGGATGACATTGATTCTTCCCCCTCTTTATGGTAGGAAACGCACGTCCCGGCGTATGCCGAATGGACACCATCTGCAAAAGAGGCCTAGAAAACCACTTTTGCCAACCGTAGGAGGTTGCCAATGGCCCCTGGTCTTTTCACAAAAACACCGCAGGAATTGCGCGAGGCGTTCGTTCGTGGACGCTTTGCCGAGAGCCAACACTTCGGCGAGTACGGCGAGCACATCGAGGATCTCCTCAAGACAGAAGCGATCGCAGAGAAACCCAATCGGACACAGTACCGCGGCCCTCAGCCCGCTCGCATGCTCGGCTCGCAGGTAGTCGCAGATATCGGGCTCGAGCCACGGGTCGGTCGGTCGCCCGCTGCGGCTCTGGTAGACGAGCGCCCAGTCGTCGACCGCCCCGACGCGCTCGGCGACGAGACGTGCGCTTTCCATCAACTGTGAGTGATATCGCTCGGCGCCCGTCATCGTGACGGGGATGCTGTGGGCGGTGAAAATCACCCGCGCCTGACTCCGTACTGCCTCGGGCAGGGTGTCACGGGCGGCGGAGAAGGCCGGCCAGCCCTTCCAGGCG
>CAYUCD010000100.1:0-2978 GCA_964443265.1 uncultured Gammaproteobacteria bacterium
CGAAGTGGTTATTAAGACAGCGGCGCGTGGAGGTGTGCTTTTGATTCCCGCCTTTGCGATTGAGCGTACGCAACAGCTTTTGTATGAATTTCATGAATTAGCGGAGCAAGGTTTGTTGCCGCGCGTGGATATTTATTTGGATAGTCCTATGGCGATTGCGGCGGCTGATGTGATCAAAGCGTATCCGCAATATTATGATGCAGATGCGTTAAAGCATGTTGCGATGGGGGATGATATGTTTGATTTTCAGGGATTGAAACTCACGCGAACCAAAGAAGAATCAAAAACGATTAATGAAGCGCCTCGACCAAAAGTGATTATTGCAGGCGCTGGTATGATGAATGGGGGAAGAATTTTGCACCATCTCGTGCGTTATTTGAATGATCCGCGTTCCACGGTTTTGATCGTGGGGTATCAGTCTTCCGGAACATTAGGACAAAAACTTTATCATGGAGAAAAGCATGTGAAAGTCATGGGTGAACACATGGAGGTTAAAGCTTCTGTGGTGAGTATTGGTGCTTATAGTGCGCATGGTGATCAGCATAAGCTTGTGCAATGGGTTGAATCTGCGGAAAAAAAGCCGGGCGCTGTTTATTGCAATCATGGAGATGAGGGTGCGTGCGTGGCTCTTTCTACGAAAATTCAGGATGAGCTTGGTATTTCGGCTCATGCTCCTAAGCTTCACGATACCATTACGTTATGATGATTTCTTGGTTTTTGATGGCGATTTTCGGACATCTTTCCAATGCGGTTGCGTTTGTGATTGATAAGACCTTGTTGAACTCTGCATTTAAGAAAAGCGCGACGTATGCCGCGTTAATTGGAAGCGTTTCCCTTCTTGTTCTTGTTGCTGTGCCTTGGATTCGCGTATGGCCATCGTTTGCTTTGTATCCTGCGATTATTGGATTTGGCGCCCTTTTTGTTTTTGCTCTCCTTGCTTTTTTTGAGGCGCTACGCAAAGCAGAGGCAAGCCGCGTGGTTCCGATTGTTGGTTCGTTCATTCCGATTTTTACGGTGATTGGCGAGTTGGTGCTGTTCCAGATGCATCCAACCGTGCGTGTGTGGATTGGATTTGCTCTTTTGCTTCTCGCGACATGGATCTTAACGAGCCGTACGCAAAAAGGCCGTAAGAGTCCGGTTTCTTTTTCCATTGTCGCTTTAGCCATTTTAGCTTCTCTTTTGTTTGCGAGTGCATCGTTGTGCGGAAAATATGCGTTTGATCGTGGAGAGTGGTTGAGTGTTTTTGTTTTGTCCCGTGTTGCTGCTGGTGTTGTTGGCCTTTTTATTGGATTCGCTTTTGCAGGGTCGCGACAGGAACTTTTGCAAATTCTTCATCCAAAAAAGACCGGGACTCGTCGATCGCTCCCCGCACTGCTTGCCCTTGTTGGTCAGGTTTTTGGAGCCATTGGTTTTGCTCTCGTGAATATTTCTATCGCAGAGGGGACGCCTTCGGTTGTTAATGCGTTGCAGGCTGTTCAGTATGCGGCGATTATTCTAGTCGCTTGGCTAGGAGGGTCTGCGTTACGTCGTGCTTTGCATGAGGATGTTACGCGACGCACGATTCTGATAAAATCTATAGCGATTGGTTTTGTTGCGATTGGACTTGCTCTTCTTTCTTCCTGACATGAGAACTTTTTGGACTTTTCTCAAAATTTTTCTATTTGCCCTTGCGGTTTTTTTGATTGGTTTATTTGCGTATCTTTTTGTTGGCTGGTCTTCCCGTTCTACGCAGACAACGTATGGAATCACGTGGAGCAAGACGTATGCGGATTGGTTGGGTATTAATTCGCTTGTCGGATTGCGTGCCACGCTTGATGACTTAGGTGTGCGCGAGTTTCGGATTCCTGCGTATTGGACAGAGATTGAAGCTAAGCGAGGTGTGTTTACGTTTTCTTGGTTGGATCAGCAAATGGATTTGATTGCTTCGCGTCAGGGGAAAGTTATTTTATCTGTCGGTCAAAAACAACCACGTTGGCCAGAGTGCTGGGTGCCGGAGTGGGCAAAAAAACAATCTGCAGAACAACGGCAGGCTAGTCGGCTTGTTTACTTAAACCAAGTTTTTCAACGTTACGCGCACCATCCTGCGCTTTTAGCTTGGCAGGTTGAGAATGAAGCGGATTTTGCCTTTGGTGAATGTGAGAAAGTTCCACGGGCATTTACCATGCAGGAGATGGATTCTATGCGACAACTGGAGATGAAGACGTTTTCTGTCGCAAAGAGACATCCTGTGTATACGACCGAGTCGGGTGAGTTTTCTTGGTGGTTTGGGTATGCGGGTCATGTGGATGGAGTAGGGGTGAGCGTGTATCGCGATGTGATCGGTCCTTGGGGGCGCTTTGCCTTTCCGATCCCTTCTTGGTTTTATGCGCGCAAAGCAGCTTTGATTCATCGGCTTGTGAAGACCGTGTATGTGAGTGAGTTACAGGCAGAACCGTGGGTGATTAGTTCCATTAAAGATGTGAGCTGGGATGAGCTTCAAACCATTTTTCCGGTTGAGACCTTAAAAAAGAATTTGGCGTATGCGCAGGATATTTCTTTGCCTCGCGTGCATGTGTGGGGGGCAGAGTGGTGGTATTGGATGAAGAAGAACGGGCATCCAGAGTATTGGGCTGCGGCCAAAGCTTTTTTCAAGCCATAAATTTTGGTTTGAGTTAGCCCATTTTATTATTTTTTTGAGACAAGATGCTTGACAAAAGCGTCTTTTTGTGATACTTTATGCGCATCGTTGCACGTTCCCAATCTTGTTAGTTTCCCTGCCGTCAGCAGACGCACACGTCTAGTACTCGTTGTCGCTAGCTCATGCTTTGCTGAACACAGGCTTTGCTTTTCACCTGCCCGCTGCCAAGATCAGGTCGTGCACGTCGTCTCGTCTTAGAAGGGGCCTTGCCTCCGGTTAGAAAAAATGACCGCAAAGCGCCGGAACGCGGAGCGACGTCATGGATGTTCGGTGGTCGCGCTCGACGTCGCTAAGACCGGCT
>CAYUCD010000101.1:0-2886 GCA_964443265.1 uncultured Gammaproteobacteria bacterium
ATTCCCTTTGCGTGGCTTCTGCTGACGCTCTTAGATCTCTTTTTCGCGTACGGGGTGTATCATCGGGATGCGCACGCTTCTTTAAGTCTTATTCTCCTTGGATGGTTTTGCGCTCTGCCTTGCGCAAGCGCGCTTTTGTACTTGGCTCGCATGAATATATGACCGACGTTTCTCTCGTAGCTCGTCCGCTCGGGGCCATGGCCTTCGTGTTTTTGGCATCCGTGATTTTTATGCCTGGATTGATCCGGATCTTGCGCCGATTGAAAATGGGAAAATCCATTCGCGATGTTGCGAGTGCTCCTGTGATGGCCACGCTCCACAAAGCAAAAGCCGGAACGCCTACCATGGGCGGTATTATTATCTGGTTGATCGTTCTACTCACAGCGCTTGGTGCTGCTGGGCTGTGTAATGTGTTTGGCGGAAGCTGGTGTCGGATTTCCTTTCTCTCACGCGGACAGACCTGGCTACCACTTGGACTCATGCTTGCTGCCGGTCTTGTTGGATTAGTGGATGACTATTTAAATGTTCGTCGCTTGGGCGCGCACGGCGGAGGATTGCGCAAGCGCTATCGTTTATTATCCTACGCCCTCATTGCCGCGATTGGTGCCTGGTGGTTTTTTACCAAGCTCGCATGGGATCAAGTGCATATTCCGTTTGTTGGCACCTTTGCGATTGGCTGGTGGTACATTCCATTTTTCATGCTCACGATTATCGCCACCTCGCTCTCAGTCAACGAAACAGATGGATTGGATGGATTGGCAGGAGGCACGTTGCTTGCTGCGTTTGGGGCCTATGCCGTGATTGCGTGGTCGCAAGGCAGGACAGATCTCTCAACATTATGCGCCGCGATTGTTGGCGGTATCATTGGCTTTCTCTGGTTCAACATCAACCCTGCAAGTGTGTTCATGGGTGATACAGGCGCCATGTCGCTTGGAACCGTGTTAGGCGTGGTCGCGCTCATGACCAACCAACCGCTTCTTCTTCTTGTTATCGGTCTTCCATTTGTGATTGAGAGTTTGTCAGTCTTGCTTCAGGTAACAAGCAAAAAACTGCGCCACGGAAAACGCATTTTTAAAAGCGCACCGCTTCACCATCATCTGGAAGCAAGCGGATGGAGCGAACCAAAAATTGTCATGCGGTTTTGGATTATCTCATTTGTCTTCGCAGGATTAGGCACAGTCCTCGCATTAGTGGATCGCATTTAGCATGTCCTTGATTGATCGCTTCAAAGCCCTGGACCCCGTCATCGTGGGACTGACGGCTGGGCTGTTGGTATTCGGATTGGTCATGCTCATGTCTGCCACGGGCCCAATCGGCGTGTCGCGTACAGGCGATGGATTTTATTATGTGAAGCATCAGTTGCTCGTGGGCGTCCTTCCTGGCTGCATCCTCTTTGCTCTCATGGCTGTGATTCCGGCACGGATTTGGCGCGCACTGGCCATGCCATCCCTCGTTCTCACCTTTATTTTATTACTCTCTGTCTTTTTGCCGGGTATTGGCGTGGAGCGTGGCGGTGCGCACGGCTGGTTGCAAGCAGGCCCGCTCAGTTTTCAACCATCAGAACTCGCAAAGCTCACGTTCCTCGTGTATGTCGCCGCGTTTCTGGCAGGACGCAAAGAAGGGGAGGATCCAAAAGAAAATGTTCTGCCGTTTCTCTTAACGCTCGGTGCGGTCATGCTCCTTCTGATTCTCGAACCAGACACAGGCTCCATGGCTGTGGTCGCTGGCATGTCCATCATATTATTTCTTTTATCAGGCGCCCCACTCTCCTGGTTTGCAGGTTTAGTCGCAGTCGGTATTGGATTAGTCGCGCTCCTCGTGAAACTTTCTCCGTATCGTGCTGCGCGTTTTATGACCTTCTTGCATCCAGAGTTGGATCCGCAAGGCATTGGCTATCACATCAATCAAGCGATTCTTGCGATTGGCTCCGGAGGATTTTGGGGATTGGGCTATGGTCACTCGCGCCAAAAGTTTTTGTATTTGCCAGAAGTGGAAGCAGATTCCATCAGTGCTGTGATTGCCGAAGAAATGGGATTTTGGGTCATGGTCGTCTTGATCGCGCTCTTTGCGTGTTTGGTGTGGCGCTGTTTTAAAATCGCGAAGAATGCGGGCAATACCTTTGAAGGATATCTCGCCGCAGGCATTGGATCCTGGATTGCGATTCAAGTCGTGATGAACCTGGCATCCATGGCAGGCATGATGCCTATGACCGGCGTAACGCTTCCGTTTATTTCGCATGGAGGTTCATCGCTGACCGTCCTCCTTGGTGCCATGGGATTGGTCGCAAGCCTGCCAAGTCAAGAACACGCGCAACGCCTGCGCGCCTAGATCGTTTAGCGAAAACACGCTACTCTAACTCGCGTATGACCGTGTTGTTTGTGGGAGGAGGAACCTTGGGTCCTGTAACACCGCTTCTGGCGGTGGCGCGTTATTTGCGTCAAAAAAACAGCAAGCTTTCGTTTGCGTGGATTGGCACGCCATCTGGTCCAGAACGTGAACTCGTGGAAAAAGAAAAAATAACCTTTTACGCATTACCGGTCGCCAAGTTTCCGCGCTATCCATCCTTACGTTGGTTTTCATTTCCATTTGCCTGGATGCACGCGCGCCGCCAGGCTCGTCGTCTGCTCAAAACCATTAAACCCTCTGCCATTGTCACAGTTGGCGGATTTACGGCCGTCCCCGTCATTTTCGAAGCCTCACGTCTAAATATTCCGTGTCTCACGCATCAGCTTGATGTATTGCCAGGACTGGCAAATAAAAAGATTGCGCGATTTTGCGAGAGTGTGACCACCTCGTTTGAGTATGAGCGTCCGCCATTTGGCGCGCATGTGTCTGACGAGCAAATTGCCACACCTGTGCGCTGGTCCAAAAAACAATGTCCCTCCA
>CAYUCD010000102.1:0-2872 GCA_964443265.1 uncultured Gammaproteobacteria bacterium
TCATGCGGCGGTTTCATGCCTTTTTCCTTTTCTGCCTTTCTCTGGCTTGGTTTGGATTGTTTCAACCTTGGGGTTCTTTTGCTGATCCAGATGCTTTTTATCATGCCAAGCTTGCTTCACTTTTTGCCCAACATGGAAGGTTGTTTTCTTTTCCATGGTTAGATCTCACCAGCCTTCATCCGAATTACGTTGATCAACATTGGTTGTTCCATATGTTGTTGCTTCCATTTGAGCGCGTGTTTGGCATGTTGTGGGGGACGCAGGTTGCCTCGATTTTTTTTGCCTCTCTTCTGGCCATTGGGTTTTTCCTTTTGTTGCGCGCGTTTCGCGTTTCGTTTCCTTGGTTTTGGACGATTCTCCTTTTGATTTCTGGGCCTCTTTTATTTCGTTTGTCTTTAGCAAAGGCTTCACCTTTGGCTATCCTTCTTTTCTTGATTGGTGCCATTGGATTTTTGTTGCGCAAACCAATTTTAGTTGTGATTGCTTCATTCCTTTTTCCTTTGACACATGGCGGATGGATTCTGCTTGTGGTCGCGCAAGGTATCTTTTTGTTTAGCGAGTGGATTTTTTCTGTGGTTGTTTTAGATCAGACCTGGATTTCATCACTCCGACGATTATCTTGGCGTTTATTTGGCTACTCGCTTTTAGGTCTTCTTTTGGGTTTGATTTTTCATCCTTCTTTCCCAGATCTTTTTTCTTTTTTATGGACACAGGTTGTGCAGATTGGGGTGCAAACTCCTTTTGGACGCGTGTTTCTTGGAGGGGAGTGGCTTCCGGTTTCTTTTTTTGAGTTTTGTTCTTCTCTGGGTCCGCTTTTTGCGCTTTGTTTTTTGATTGCTTGGGGATTGATTTTTTATCCTCGTCGGCCGCTTGACCAGCGTTTTGCTTTTTTCGCTACAGCGCTCGGCTTGCTTGTTGCAGGGCTTGTGGCGCTCACCTTTAAGAGTGCTCGGATGATGGAGTATCTAGTTCCTACCTTGATTGTTTGGATGGCGTGTTTATTTTCTCTGGTTGATTATCAAGCTCTTCTTGCGTCTTTGCGCTGGACGTTGCGTTTACGTTGTCTTGTATGTGCTTTTTGTTTGTTTTTTATTTTGGTTTTTGGTTTTCAACTTGTTTCTACTTGGCAGCTTCTTCATACGGAGGCACATGGTTTTTCTGCTTTTGCGCCTGCCATGCAAACGATTTCAGCACAGGCACAACCAGGAGATCGTGTATTTCATTCAAATTGGGATCAATTTCCCGCCCTGTTTGCTCTAGATGACCGCTTGTGTTTTGTGGCGGGTGTTGATCCTACGTTTTTGCTTCAAAAAAATTCGGAGCTTTCGGATTTGTATCGCGATTTAACCCTTGGCAAGCGGCTGGATCAGCTGTATTCCATTATTCATGATCGTTTTGGCGCCTCGTTTGTTTTTGTTGAATTAGAAGGGCACGAGCCGTTTGCTCATGCGCTTGAACAAGATCCTCGTTTTCACCTTTTGTTTGATCAACAGGGGATTAGAACCTATCGCGTTTTATGAGTCGTATTTTAATCACGGTTCCTGTCTGGAATGAGGAAGCCTGTCTTGCGCTTTCATTGGAGCGACTTGTGGAAGTTTGTTCACGTCTTTTTTTTGATCACGATTGGATGATTGAGGTCGTGGATAATGGTTCTACGGATCGAACCGCGGAAATTGTGCGAATATGGGAACAGAGAGATTCGCATGTGAAATTGCGCATGATCCATGAGCGGGGAAAGGGGGGTGCGATTATTGCTTCTTGGCTAGCCCATCAAATGGACAAAGATATTTTTGTTTTTGTGGATGCGGACTTAGCGCCTGATGTTGAACGATTGCGAGATTTGGTTGCGCCTCTTTTAAGAGCGGAAGCAGATGTTGTCTGTGGCGTGCGCGGTTCTTTAACATTGCAACGCACATGGTGGCGTTCGTTTTTGTCGCGTGTCTATCGCTATTGGCAGCGCCTTGTTTTGTGCCTTCCTTTTTCAGATGTGCAATGCGGGTTTAAGGCGGTTTCTTTGCGCGTTGTTCAAGATATTTTGCCTTTGCTTAAAGAGAAGAAATGGCTATTTGATTCAGAGCTACTCGCTTTTGTTGTTTCGCGGGGGTGGTTGATTTCCGCTTTACCGATTGCATGGATTGAACGGAGATTTTCTTCGCGTCGTAGCGCTTTGCATGTGTTTTCTGATGGATGGGAATTTGTGTTTGGGGTGTGGCGCATTCGACGTCGTGTCTTTAAGAAAAAGTTATCCACCGAAACCAGTTGACGGGTTATCGCCCGCCGATAACAATGCCCTCGTTCAGACATCGTTCCATGGCTTGCGCGATTTTTCTTCACGCGGGTGATGGAATGAGGTCGCTGGCCGGTTTCTTTCTTCGTCGCACCCATGCTTGGCGACGAAATAAAACATCCCCCTTGCCTCATAGGGGGATGTTTTTTTAGGTTTGTCTCCTTATGGTTTTTCTTCAGGAAGAGGCTCGTCATCGCGCAGCAACTCTTCTAGAGTCGGTTCGTTCCAAAGGTTGAATTCACGCAAGGAAATGTCGATCAGATCTTCGGCTTCATCAATATCCATCATCTCGTCCAAGATGAGCTTATTGATCATATCGGCTCGGCATTCTGATTTTGGTTTTACGGTGCCGTCTTCCTTGTAACACATTTTTCGCAGGGTTTCCTTGTCGATCATAGGCTTTCAGCCTAACGGTTTTTCGAAAAAATGGGAATAGGGTTTTGATTTTTCCGGTTTCAGGCTATGCTTTTCCCATGAAACCCCTTGTTTGGCTTCGAGCCCGGCGCGTGAGTTATTGGATGGCTGTGGCTTTTCCTTTGTTTTTGCCGGCTTATTTAATTCGGTTCCAGATTTTTCATCTTCCGA
>CAYUCD010000103.1:0-2842 GCA_964443265.1 uncultured Gammaproteobacteria bacterium
GTGGCTGGTCGTGGTGTTGATATTAGTTTGGGCGGTCAGCCTGTGCTTCCGGAAGAGGCAGAAGAAATTCGCAAGCTTGGTGGGTTGTTTGTGCTTGGCACAGAGCGCCACGAATCTCGTCGTATTGATAATCAGTTACGTGGACGTTCTGGACGTCAGGGAGATCCTGGAGCCACGCAGTTTTATGTTTCCATGGAGGATGATCTGATGCGTATCTTTGGTTCTGATCGCATGAAAAACATGATGGATCGATTAGGATTGCCAGAAGATCAGCCGATTGAAAATGGTATTTTAAGTCGTTCCATTGAAGCGGCGCAACGCAAGGTTGAAGGTCATCACTTTGATATTCGTAAACATTTGTTGGAATACGATGATGTATTGAATAAACATCGCACGGTTGTTTATCGTCGTCGTCGTGAATTGCTTGAGCTTGCTAATCAGCCAACACAAGAAGGGGAGCGACCGCTTAAAAAGCGTGTGATGGAAATGGCGCTCGCTGATATTGAACAGATCGTGGCCTTGCATGCGGCGTCCGAAGATCCTGAGAGTTGGGATGTGCAAGCGATTGAACAAGCTATTCAAGCCATGATGCCAGAGTCTGTGATTGTTGCGGGGCGTTTGAAGGTTGCACGTGATGCGTCACAAGGAAAGATGGATTTGGTTACGCGACGCACTGGATTGATCGATACTATTACCGTGCTGATTCAGGAGGCTTATCAGGTGATCGAGGATCAAGTTGGGGATCCGGTACACATGGGGGAGATTGAAAAAGCGATCGTGCTTCGTGCGATCGATGATCTTTGGATCGACCATTTGGAAGCGATCGATCACTTGCGCCATAGTATTGGATTACAGGGTTATGGGCAGCGCGATCCGCTTGTTGAATATAAAAAAGAAGCCTATCGCTTGTTTCATGAGATGGTGGCTATGGCGAATCAGCGTGTGGCGCATACGATTTTCCGTATTCAGGTTGCGCGACAAACGGCTGCGCAAGAAGCGCAACAGCAGGGTGCGTTTGCTCGTGCCATGAAGTTTTCTGCGCCTGCAAAAGAAGCGGGAGAATCTACAGAGCCGGTTTCTGTTCGCGAGAAAGTGGGACGTAACGATCCATGCCCTTGCGGATCAGGAAAAAAATATAAAAAGTGCCATGGGTAATACTTTGTACGAGCGGCCCTATACGGTAGAAGAAATCAAAAAGAATTATCCTGATAAGGCTGAACGATTATTGAATGATCCAATTCATCTCTGGAGAGCAGAGACGGGGATTGAATTGATTCACAGAGAGCCGACATTGGAAGAGCAGGAAAGAATATGGAAAAATTGGAACGAAATGACGGATGAAATGAAAAAGAAGAGCGATGAAAAGAGTCTGGCTCTGTTTGGTAAAGATAATGCGACGCATCATCGGGAAATACTATACAGATATTCAAGAGGCGCTTGAAGCGATCGTCACTTATAAACAGTTTGACAAAGAGGCCCTTCAGCAGATAAAAATAAAAAAGGCGGAAGAACGCGGATGTGAACCTGGCGATAAATATACGGTGAAGAGTGTCACGCAATATTTGATGCCAGGTGAACAATTTTAAATAATCTCTGAGAGATTTAGCTGACGAAAAGTTATGCTTACATTAGGAAAATACAGACATTACAAAGGGAACGAATATCAAGTCATTGGCGTGGCTAAACATAGTGAGACTCTTGAAGAATTGGTGGTGTACCGAGCATTGTATGGCGAAGGTAAGATTTGGGTGCGACCATTGAGCATGTTTTTAGAAGAAGTCGAGGTTGATGGCAAAAGAGTTTTACGATTTACTCCTGTGAGCTAGGAAAGCGAATTAAAAAACCACGGTTTTTGACGGGTGAGGCGTTATGAAATACAACAAGCTCGTGCGAGATAAGATTCCAGAATATATCAAAAGTAAAGGCGGAGTGCCGATTGTGCATATTGCGAATGACCAAGAGTATTGGCAGAAATTGAAAGAAAAGCTTCAAGAAGAAGTAAAGGAATTCCAGGAAAGCGAAAGCTTGGAAGAACTGGCGGATATTCAAGAGGTGTTTGAAGCGATCGTGACTTATAAACAGTTTGACAAAGAGGCCCTTCAGCAGATAAAAATAAAAAAGGCGGAAGAACGCGGAGCCTTTCACGATAAAATCATTTTGGACGAGTCTTAAAATTTTAGGTGCGTACTTAAAAGACCAATCATGGAAATTTGGATTGTTTTAATTCTTTGGATTTTTGTGACAGCCTCACTTGCCAAGCGCGTGGGGTAAAATTTTTCTATTTTATTTTTCTGGCGCCAATAGCAAGAAACATCGGAATCTCTTCGCGCGCAATATTTTCCGCCTTTGCACGCGGTCCGCTTGAGCTTACTTTGTGCGAGGTCCATTCTTCGAGCGCATCAACCATAAGGCCTTCTTGTGCGAGAGCTTGGATGTAGTCTTGGAGCGGACGATGAAATGACCAAGTTTTGATGGTCTTTGATTTTCCTGGGTGCGCAAGGATTGGCGCTTGATAGGGGGCGAGATAGCGATCCACGCGACGGTACTGAAGCTTGCGCTGTTCATCCCAGCCCCAACCGCTTTGGCTTGGCTGACGGAAACACGGATGATTGAGCACAAAAATAAATGGCGCGTTTTCTTGCAAGAAATGACTGATGTTTTTGATCACTGGGCGAATGTCATCAATGTTTTGCATGGCGAGAAGGCAGACAGCGCCATCCACTGGATGATGGATGAGATGGGCGAAGTCTTTTGCATCTGCCACGAAAAATGTTTCTTGTTTTCCAACCGTGTGTTTTGCTTTATCAACTAGGGTAGGGGAGGGGTCGAATCCAATGCCAGC
>CAYUCD010000104.1:0-2840 GCA_964443265.1 uncultured Gammaproteobacteria bacterium
TCGCCCAATGACCGATCTGGCGGTGGGACAATCTCTGCAGGCTCAATTTTTTTTCCTAAGTGATCAGAAAGTGCCTGGGCAATGGCGTTTTGCCATTTTTGAAGAACGTGCATCATACTACACCAATTTTACGAAAAAGCGTTTGCCTTTTTGAATCACCATGCCTGTCTCGCAGACAAAGGTGATGTCCGTTACTTTTTCTTCGTTCACTTTCACACCCCCCTGCTCTATCTGACGACGCGCCTCGCCTTTTGATGCAACCAGCTCTGCGGCGACAAGCACATCGGCCAAGGTCATGCCTTTTTTTATTTTGAGCTCTTTTATTTCTTCTGGCATTTCTTTTTGCTGATGCACGCGCGAGAATTCTTCCTCGGCTTCTTTCACTGCTTGATCACCTGCAAGCCATCGAACAACTTCTGCGGCAAGGGCGCGCTTAAATTGCATGGGATTTTCTCCCTGCTTCATTTTCTTTTGAATCTCCGCGACCTCTTGCGCGGATTGCTGCGTGCAAATTTCAAAACCCGGCACAATCATCTCATCTGTCCAGCTCATAACTTTGCCGTAAACATCCTTTGGCTCGTCTGTGAGATTGATCATGTTCCCTTCTGTCTTACCCATCTTTTTTCCCGTTGGATCTGTGAGCAATCGCGTGGTCAACACGAACTTTTCTTTTTTCTTCATTTCTTTCATGAGGGTCCGGCCTGCCAACATGTTGAATGTTTGATCATTGCCTCCCACTTCGCCATCAACGTCCATAGCCACGGAATCAAAACCCTGCATCAATGGATACAAGAATTCATGGAGATACACGGGCGCGGCTGTAGCAATGCGTTTGGCGAACATGTCACGCTCGCTCATTTGCTGAACCGTAAAATGCGAGGCGAGCTCCACCACGTCTGTGAGGGTCATCTTGGCCAACCACTCGCTGTTGAATTTTACTTCTACGCGATTTGGTCCGGTGAAATTCAAAATCTTGCTGGCTTGTTTTTGATATTCTCGGCAATTTTCCAAAACCTGTTCACGCGTCAATTGCTTTCGCGTGGCGAGCTTATCCGTTGGATCACCAATCATGGCGGTGAAATCTCCAATCAATAAAATAATACGATGCCCCAGTTTTTGAAGCTCTGCGAGTTTTTGAATCGTGATCGCATGACCCAAGTGCAGCGCTGGACCTGTTGGATCAATTCCAAGATAAAATGAGAGACGATCACCAGCGAGCAGTTTTGCTCTAAGCACTTCCTTAGAAGGATAAATATTTTCAATCGCATGGGTCAAAACCCAATCAATTGTCTTCTTGTCTTTTAAAATCGTGGCCATAGTCCTGGAAATCATAATGGACTTGACGCTTTTGCGCAATAAAAAAGCCCCTCGTTAAAGCCGAGGGGCATGGGAAGAAAAAAGCAGGACAAGAGTACCTGCTGATAAAAGGTAGCCCCGACCCGGTCTCGGAGGAGACAAGGGGAGGACGCCGCGCAGGGGGAGGACTACGGGCACGCTCGCCAGAGTCTTTGGCCCTACAGAAGAGCGGGTCGGGGCAGAAAAGGCGCGACGCGGTTTACGCCAATGGCGAAGGGCAGACGGGCGCACAACCCGTCCCGAGGAGGTGGGCGTTCCGCGTCGCATAAAAAGGGCTGAACTTCCTGCTATTCAATACGAAAAAGAGGCATTCGTCAAGCCTATGAATGCCCCTTCTCTTCTTTTGCTTTATTCTTAGCCCTTTTTCAGCGCCTTGAGGCGATCTTCCAAAAGCAGGATCTTGGCTTCTGTCTCCTTTTTCTTTGATTCCATCTCCCCTACTACTTTGGCTGGCGCCTTGGCCGTGAACTCTTTATTTTTGAGCTTTCCCGCAAGAGAGACAACGTATTTTTTCGCATCTTCCAGCTCTGCCTCTAATTTTTTGCTCTCTGCCTCTACATCCACAGCTCCTCGCACGTTCAACCCGATTTTTCCGCTTGTTCCAACATTCCAATCTGATGGAATGGTTTCAAGAATTTGGATTGATTCCGCGTTCGTCAAACGCGCCATCCATGTTTGGTTTTCTTCGATGATCTCGCGCTCTGTTCCTAAAACGCCAAATTCAACTTTTTTTGCTGGCTCAATCCCCGCATCTATCCGCACCTTACGCATCTCCCCAACCAGTGTCCGTAATTGATCAAACGCCTCGTGCGATTCTTTCTTTCCTTTTTTTATCTCTGGCCAAGGAGCCACAATCAGCTGACCTTCAAATCCTGCAGCGGTCCAGAGCGCCTCTGTGACAAATGGCATAAAAGGATGCCAGAGCTTTAATAGAGTTCGCAATAATACATTCAAGATTTCTGATTTGCCTTTTTCAACCTTTGCGATTTCCAAATACCAGTCCGCAACATCCCCCCACGTAAAATCACGCAACTCTTCACCCGCAGAAGAGAACTCATGCTTTTCGATTTTCTTTGTCACACTTGCAACCACTTCGCTCATTCTTCCTTCGATCCATTGATCCGCAAGTGTGTTTTTCTTTCCTACGGCCGGCTCATCTGCCTCCATTTGAAGCAAGATGAAACGCGAAATATTCCAAAGTTTGTTTGTGAAGTTTCTAAATCCAGCGATCTTTTCTTCTGTGAGTTTTGTGTCTTGGCCTGGCGTGGTTCCGATCAAAAGCGAGAGACGAACCGCGTCTGTGCCATATTTTGGGATCAAATCCAAAGGATCAAGCACGTTGTCCAATGACTTGGACATTTTGCGACCTTGCTCATCGCGGACTAGTCCGTGCAGATAGACTTCTTTGAATGGAATCTCCCCCAGCGCATAGGTCGACATCAAAATCATGCGCGCCACCCAAAAGAATAAAATATCATAACCCG
>CAYUCD010000105.1:0-2825 GCA_964443265.1 uncultured Gammaproteobacteria bacterium
GCAATTTCTGCGGGTCGTCGAGCTACTGGACCATTTTTGTTTCCAAATGCTCTTGCGTTGTTCATTACACCGATTGCAAGTCTTGCGTTTGTGGTTTGGATGCGTGAACGTAGCCGTGTTTTGCCTGTTCTTGCATGGGTCGCTGGAATCCTTTCGCTTGTTCTTGCAAAGAGCGATGGAGGGATTGTGGCGTTTGGATTGGTCGCATTGATCACTCTTTTGATCTATCGCCGCACACGATGGTTTGCGATTGGCGCCGTGCTTCTTGGTGGGCTTACGGTTGCTCTGACTCCGGCCTTGCGATCTCTTGTGGCAGAAAATATTTTATTTCAAGGATGGTCTGGGCAAGTGCGATTGTTTATGTGGAGCGAGACCTGGCAGATGTTGCGAGACCATTGGTTTTTGGGCGCGGGGCTTGGCGGGTATCCAACGGTTTTTGCTTCGTACCATGCCATGCGTGCGATTGAGATTTTTCAATATCCGCATAATATCTTTTTGAATCTGTGGAGCGAAACGGGATTGCTTGGATTGTTTTCTTTTTTCTGGATTTTGATTGCGTGGTTTTGGAAGGGATGGAATAAGCAATCTTGGCAAGAACGGATGTTGATTCTGGCGCCATTGATTGCGATTTTTGTGCAGGGATTAGTGGATGTGCCATATTTTAAAAATGATCTAGCGATATTGTTTTGGATGTTTATTTTGTTGGGGTTTGGATTTTTGGAAAAGAAGAACAAAGAATAGTCACTTCTCGTTTCTCTCTCATTCCCACGAAGGTGGGAATCCAGCCTTGAGCTTGGAAATGTCTGGGCTAGGTTCCCGCCTCCGCGGGAACGACAGATACAGGGATATGCCTTGACGGGAAGGGTGGTTTTTTGTATTTTGCGATTCACGCCCAAGGAGGAGCTCATGAAAGAGGAAGAGGAGCGTGCGCGACAGATCAGGCTTCAGCGACAGCTTCGAGCACGGATCGCTCAAGAAGAGGGTGATCCTGAGCGCGAGAAGGCGCTTCAGGCCTTGAGGCGCAACCGCATTCGTGAGGTTGAGTGTGAGGACTAGATGCTTTTCTCTCTTTATTCCCCCTTCGCATAAAGCTTTGGGGGACTTTTTTTTATTCTTTTTTGCTTGACCTGGAGGGGTGAAAACGATAGGATGACCGCCGTACTTTGTGTATGGTGAGGTGGCTGAGTGGTCGAAAGCGCCACACTCGAAATGTGGTGTACCCGTAAGGGTACCGTGAGTTCGAATCTCACCCTCACCGCCATATAAAAACCACCCTTAAACCGGTGGTTTTTATGTGTCCTGAGTGAAGCGAAGCGGAACCGAAGGACTTATAATAATTTAGTATCGGTAGACCCACTGCTTCAAGGTGTGTGAGGGCCGTGTGGCATCAGTTGTGACCAATGAGACGACTCGAAGGGGTTGTTTTGTAATTCAATGATATTAATTCACTTGCTGATTATTTCAAAAAATGTTCAAATACAGATTAATTAAAATATGAACAGTCCTCGTAAAACCTTTAGAGAGTGTGATTCCTGCAATAAATCTTTTCTAATGGACGAAAAAGATTTTGAAGAACACCGACAGAAATGCGCTCAAAAGTTCTTGGACGATGATAGAGCGGTAAAAGATACCAATTAGCGGCAGATTTTGTATTATTTATTTTTACTTAATTGCTAAAATATGAAAAAATCTGAGCGAATAAAGATACTCATGATAGTTCCAGTCATTACTATTTTAAGCACGATAGTTTCAATATCCGTCAATGAGCCCACATGGGCTCAAATTATACACACTATTCTAGGTATTAGTGGGATCATATCAGTGATTTTTGTATTTATAGGTCTTTATTTTAGTTGGAAGTTGAGAAAATTAGATAAAGAATCGACCTTATTTTATTATTGTATTGGTGTTTTTATTTTGGCGGGTATCATCGGAAATTCGTTCCCAATTGGCTCGATGCTTCTTTTTATGGCTTTGGCACTTATGGGAATCTACGCATGGCAAACGGTTACTTTAAAGCGAGAAAAAAAGACACCCCAAACCATTGATACCTAATCCGAGTACACCGCCAGCCGGCTCGTTTCACGGGACTTCTAAAATTCTGTACCAGTAGACCCGAGCATTCGAAGTGTGCGTGAAAGAGAGAAACCGCCCGAAAGGGTGGTTTTGTGATAAGCTTTTATTAAATATGCTTAGTAAAAAACAATTTCTTGTCTCCAGTAGTATTGTGATTGTCGTTGGGGGTGTTTTGGTTGGGTTGTTTGCCTTTCAACAGAAGAGTTCGTTTGAACGAAAAACGCAATGCGCTGGCTACAGAAAAGAGGTTGAGAGGCGAATCGCGTCTTCTCAGTATTCTATGATGGAGATACTGGGGATTGTTTATTCAAAAAAATTGAACACTTGCGTTGCTATAAAGGGTTATAGCAGTCCTTTGAGAGTCCTTGCATTAGAAGATGCGTTAACTGGTGAGGTTGTTAGTGGATCGACAATAGGAATGGAGAGCGTATGGTCTAGTGACTTAGAAACAATAAAAAAGGTGCTTGATTCAGAATAATTGTCCATAAAAATAACCTGGATGATTCCAGGCTATTTTGTTTTTTGGCATCTTCCTCCCTCTTTATTGACAAAATCCAAGGATTTTAGTAGGCTTCGGCCATTAAAAACCTAACCGTGACCGGCCAATTTATCCTCGCTTTCGAGGATAAATCCCTGAATAAGGGACGTGTCACAAGCCTATGTCAGCTCGCTACGAGTTGGTGTACATCATTCCTGCGTCTTTGACCGATGAAGAGGTCGGCGCCGTGGAAACAAAAGTCTCCGGACTT
>CAYUCD010000106.1:0-2789 GCA_964443265.1 uncultured Gammaproteobacteria bacterium
TTGAATATTTTGTCGAAGGAGTACCTCGTAAGGTGCCCCATGTTTATGAGCACGAACACGAAAATTGTGACTCATGCGTTCCCACTCTTTTACTTGCGCCATTTCATCGATTGGTTCAATGTTATACGCATCACGAAGGAGCCTCCCCATTTGCTCTCGGATGTCGCTTGAAACCTCTTGCCATTCAATACGAAAAACGCTGTGGTTATTGGCTTGAAATAAGGGAAAGGGGGTAGACATAGACCGCGCTAGGCATGCTATACTCTTTCGGTTCGAAGTTCAAGAAAAGACCTCTTATATTATTATGATGCACACACAAAGAATCAAAGCTGTGATCTTTGATTGGGCGGGAATTTTTTGCACGCCAGGAGAGCTATTTTCTCATCCGCGCTTGCTAAAGACGCTCAAAATGGTGCCGGAAGAAATTGAAAAGCAGGTAAAAAAGACACAGGATGAATACTATCGAGGAAAGATTTCAAATACAGCATTTTGGCGTCATATCTTTAAAACCTTTAGCCTCAAGGGCTTTACCCCCAAGGAATTAAATAAGGCCTATTTAGGTTCCTATAAAATAAGTCGCCAAAATCTTCAAATTCCACTCCGATTAAAAAAGAACTACAGCGTCGCACTCCTCTCAAACCTAACCGGGGTAATGATGAGCCATATTGTAAAAATACATACGCTCAAAAACCGTTTTCACAAGCTGTTCTTCTCTAATCGCATGGGTTTTATCAAGCCAGAAGAAGAGATCTTCAAAATAGCGCTGAAACAAATAGGCGTAAGGCCGGAAGAAGCTGTTTTTATTGATGACAGCAAAAAGAATTTAGAGGCAGCAAAAAAAATGGGAATGCACACCCTATATTGCCCAACACCAAAAGAATTACAACGTATTCTCAAACAGGCAAAACTTCTCTAGCTTCGGGCGGAAGGATAGCGTGCCGTGACAACAGGTCCCTCCAAAAGAGAGGCAACGGAAGAGGTTGAGAGAGCTTGGCTCATACGTCCAAAAAGCGCATCAAACACAGATAGGACATGAACAATATCCGCAGACTCGTGGGAATAGCTGACGAAATTTTTTGTATTAGTAAGAATGCCGGCCTTGGCCGTTTCTTGTAGGAAGAATGTTTTGAGCTCTCGATTTTCAACCCCAGCCGGATCTTTAAAAGAAAGGATCGGATGGGCCCAATAGCCCTGAACCGACATGGGTAACTGATGGCGGGTAACAAGTTCCTGAAGACCCTGGATTAATTGGTGACCAAGAGTGGAAATTTTTTCTTGAACAGGATTTTTTTGCATGAAATCAAGCGTAGCGAGAGCCGCAGCAACACTCGGAAGAAAACCAGCGTAGGTGAAAGAGAAAAAGACAGATTGCAGGGCTTCCATGATTTCTCGTTTACCAGCTAAAACAGACAGGGGCTCCCCGTTACTCACGGCTTTTCCATAGCAAACGAGATCAGGTTCTACATGGAAATAGGCAGCAGCCCCCCCGAGGGCTACGCGGAATCCCGTGATCATTTCATCGAAGATTAAAACAGCTCCATGAGCATGCGCTAATGTTTTTACCCCTTCTAAAAACCCCGGAGCAGGAGTTTTAAGATCCATAGGCTCCAAAATCACAGCCGCGATTTGGTTGGGGTGGTCTGTAAGGATTTTTTCAAGGCTACTTAGATCATTGTAAGTGAATTCATGTGTCAAATCTTTGACGGCTTGGGGCACACCTTTGCTACGCATGGAATTCGTTGCAATCGTCCAATCTGGCCAGCCATGATAACCACACTTGGCTACATGATCTCGTCCTGTATAGGCACGAGCTACGCGAATGGCGGCTGTTGTGACATCTGATCCGTTTAACCCAAAGCGAGACATTTCCGCAAAAGGAATTAAATCATGAATTTTTTCTGCGAGCTCGACCTCTAGATCGCCCGGAAGGCCAAATAAGCATCCGCGCTCCCGCTGTTTTTGAATAGCTTCTTCAACAACAGGATGACGATAGCCTAAAACAATGGCGCCAAGCGCACAGGTGAGGTCTAAATAATCGTTTTGGTCCACGTCCCAAACATGGCAACCAAGACCTTTTTGAATTGCGTAAGGAGACACTCCCTCAACAAATTGGTCAGGCGCCTTACTCAAGGTTTGGGCAGCGCGAGGAATGACGCGCTTAGCGCGAGCTAGAAGTGAGGAAGAGTTGGAAACAGAACGTGGCATAGAGATGAGGATAATAAAGGGAGCTTGCCATGTTTAAGAGAAAAAAGAAAGGTGGGTTGTTTGACGAAGAAGAGCAAGCGTTGAATGTATAAAAGCAATAAAAAGGTATAAAAAACTCCCCATTGCACAAGGCTTTGGGGAGCAGAGAAGAAAGAGGGTGACTAGCTCATGAACGTTTCGAGAACGTCCGCGATCTTGCTTAGCGCTATTCCACGCTTGAGCGTCTTCGAACGAAGGGCATTTTGGCGTTTGCGCATGTCAGCAGAGCCTTCTTCTGTAAGCAGCCGTTGAACGACTTCCGCGAGGCGGTTAGGATCTCCGACCACGAGCTCGGATAGGCCTTCCTCCACAGTCTCAAGTTCACGAGAGCCGACAGCATTCTCGAACGCGCGGAAAAGAGCCTCAAACCCGAGAGTCACGACAGGAATGTGCTGATACGCAGCCTCGAGACCGATCGAACTCCCAAACTCCACAACGATATCTGCCCCAGGAACCATATCCGAAGTACTGAATGTGCTCTTCGGGATGATCCGAGCCGGGACAGGGGAATGGGAAAGGAGTTGCTCATAGAGGTTGAGCGAGGG
>CAYUCD010000107.1:0-2764 GCA_964443265.1 uncultured Gammaproteobacteria bacterium
AGATCCTGACACGACCATCCGGCGACGTCTGGAGGACGTGGCAAGGGATCTCACCGGGCTTCCGGAGATCTCGAGCGCTCACGAAGCTCTTTCCGCCCTTGAGCTCATGCTCGGCAAGGGGAGTGCCTGGGGGCAGGGGCCGAAGCCGCGGAGCTAGTTTCGCTCTTTCTTCTTTTACAAAGCGCCCGTCCAACTGGACAGGCGCTTTTCTTTTTGTTGAATTTTTATGGAAAGATGCAATTGTTGTCTTCGTCGTACAGTTTGATTGCTTGCACGGGACAAGATTGGGCTGCGAGGAGAATGGTGTTGTCATCTGCGCCTTTTGCGTCCAATACGATTGCTTTAAACTCTTCGTCCAGCTTAAATACACCAGGAGCAACGGTGACGCACGGTGCTGCGCCAATGCATTCATCACGATTTACCACGATTTTCGCAATAGGTTTGGTCATAGAGTTGTTTGATTATGGCCGAAATGTTTTTCTTTGTAAAATCGTATCAGTTGCTCGACTTCAGGAAGACAGGAAGGATCACCAATACCAACCTTTGTTTTTTCTTGGACAGCTTCGAGTGTGAGCGCGCCTTCTAAAACAGCTTCTTCGATGTCTTGGTCTGTGGTTTTAGTATTTTGATCAACAATTCTTCCCTGTTCGACGATGACGCGGTCAAATTGACTGGTTTTTTTGAAATAGTCATTGATGGCTGCGCGCAAAGCCTTGTCACCTAGTACAGAGCAATGGATTTTTCGGTTTGGGAGTCCGCCCAATCGTTCGAGAATGTCTTGAGGTTTGAGTTTGAGGGCTTGATCCACGGTCATGCCGCCATTTTCTGTGACGATTTCGGATAGAGCAGAGGTTGATGCGATGGCAGAAGCGCATCCAAATGTGCGCCACTTGAAATCTGTCACACGTTCTTCTCCTTTTTCGTCTTTTGTTACTCGAATCCAAACGCGCATCGCATCACAGCACGCAGGAGCGCCAACCATTCCCATAGAGGCCTTGGCATAAGCGCTTTCTTCTTTGTCTGAGAGGAAATTTTTTGGTTCAAAAAAATGGCGCTTGACTTCATCGCTGTAAAACCAGGCTTGCTGGCTATTTGGGCTCACAATATCGCCTTTAGGCATAATATTTCATGTCTACATTAATCGGACTCATCTCACGCAAACGTTCAATGATGCCATTCATAATTTCAATCACACGATCGATGTCTTTTTCGAATGTCCCTCGTCCCAAGGTAAAGCGTATAGAGCCATGGGCTGCTTCGTAGGGCATGCCCGTAGCAAGAATGACGTGGGATGGGTCTAGAGAAGAAGACGCGCACGCAGAGCCGGTTGAGGCCATAATATTTGCTGCGTCTAAATAGAGAACAGCTGCTTCGCCTTCAATGTCCAAGAAAGAAATGTTTACGTTGTTTGGCAGACGCTTTTGCGGATGACCGTTGAGCCGCGTCTTTGGCATTTTGAGCAATCCTTTGATCAAACGATTGCGTAAAAGCGTGAGACGCTTATTTTCTTCTTCACGTTCTGTTTGTGCGATGCTGAAGGCCTCTGCAAAGCCCACGATTCCTGGCGTGTTTTCTGTGCCAGAACGCAAATTTCGTTCTTGCCCACCTCCACGAATCATAGGTTCAAGCGTCACTCCTCGACGAACATATAAAAGGCCGATGCCTTTTGGCCCGTAGATTTTTGAGCTATTCATGGTGAGCAGATCCACGTGCCACTGTTCTACATTCATTTCTAGCGTGCCTGCGGCTTGGCAGGCGTCTGTATGAAAGAGAGGGAATGCTGTTTTTTCATCTTTGCGCCATGCGAGAATTGTTTTTCCGATTTCTGCGATGGGTTGGATGGTGCCGATTTCGTTATTTGCCGCCATGATAGAAACAAGAATAGTTTCTTTTTTTAGGGCGGCTTTGATGGCGAGAGGGTCAACCAGGCCGAATTCATCTACCGGAAGAATTGTGAGTTCAATGCGTCCCTTTTTTTGAAGATGAATAAGGGGCTCGAGAACTGCGTGATGTTCAATGGCCGATGTGATGATGTGCGGTATTTTTCCGTTGTTTTTGTGCGCTTCCACGATGCCACAGATGGCTAAATTGTCGGATTCGGTTCCGCTTCCAGTAAAAACGATTTCATCTGCATGCGCATTTAAAAGATGCGCGATGGTTTTTCGCGCTTCTGCTGTAGCTTCTTTTGCTTTGAGGCCTGCGCTATGTAAAGAGGACGGATTGCCGAAGATGTCCGTGAAAAAAGGTTTCATGGCTTCGACAACGCGTTTGTCTGTGGGGGTGGTTGCTGCGTGATCTAAATATACGACGCGTTGGTAGGTCATACGAAGGTTGCTTTAGGGTTTACGAAATCTGCGAGGGTTGTTTTTGCGAGGGCGTTATCCATGTTTTTTTGCAGGACATTCCAAAATAATTTGCTGGCACAGGTTCCAGAAAGATGGCATGGTGTGGCGCCATTTAAACAGGGGACTAAGTCGGTTGGGCCTTCGAGCGCTGTGAAAATATCTTTTGCGGTTATTTGTTTAGGTGCTTTTGTGAGTTGGTATCCGCCGTTTGGGCCTTTGCGCCCTTTAATGAGCTTGGCTTTTGTGAGGCGCATGGCAATTTCTTCTAAATACCCTAAAGACGTCCGATGTGTTTCGGCCGCTTCTTTGAGGGTGAGATAGGTTTTTGATGCACACGCTTTTGCGAGGTCGGTCATGAGAATCATGCCGGCATGGCTGCGTTCTGTGATGCGAAAGAATCCTGGCATATATTCCAGGAT
>CAYUCD010000108.1:0-2677 GCA_964443265.1 uncultured Gammaproteobacteria bacterium
TTTGCGATTCTTGTTGTGTATTCGATTTTGCATATGGCGTTTGCGGGTTATACGAAATATCGAATCCCTCTTGATAGCTTTTTGGCGATTTATGCCGGTTCTGTGATAGTATCGATTTTCACTAAGATTAAAATAAAAAAAATTCATTCTTTAAAATCGCAAAAAGCTATGATTGATCCAAAACGTTCAATGGACCAGGAAGCGTCTGAATCCTATACAGGGGTTGTGCAAAACTGGTGGAATGAGCACCCGTTTACTCTTGGATGCGCTTCTGACAAGGCTGTGGATTTAACCGGCCGTCCTTCTGAGCTCTCTCTTCATTTTTTTCAAGAGGTTGAACGAAAAATGCGCAAGTGGTGGATTGGCGCCACGTTTCAGAAAAATGACGATCCGCTTTTAGCGAATTTTGTTCCTTTTGAACAATTACGCGGCAAACGTGTTTTGGATATTGCTATTGGCACGGGTTGGTCTGTTGTGGATTTTGTCCGATTGGGTGCTATTCCTGTTGGTATTGATTTGACCCCTGAAGCTATCCGCATGACTCAGCAACATCTCGCTTTGAAGGGTCTTTATGCAGATGTCCGACAGATGGATGCTCAACATCTTATTTTTCCGGATGCGGATTTTGATTTCGTTCTTGCATGGGGGTGCTACATGCATATGCCGAATACGGAGCTTGCGTTAAAAGAAACGGCGCGGGTTTTAAAGCCTGGGGGTAATACGGTTGCTTATTGGTATAATAAATCGTCTTGGACGTATTGGTTTAATTTTATGTTTTTACGCGGTGTTCTCATGGGGAAGCTTTGGAAGTATCGTTTTAATCCTACCCGACTTGTTAGTCGTTATACCGATGGTTCTGCTGGAGGAGGGAATATGCTTACGAAAGTTTATTCTCCGAAAGAGCTTATCAAAATGTACAAAGAAGCTGGTTTCACCACGGTGAAGGTTTCTACCATGCCTCTTTATAATGAAGTAGATGGATGGCCTATGGCTGTTTTGCCTTTCTTCCGTTTTCTTCCGGGCTCGTTAAAACATTGGTTGGGTGGAAAGCTTGCTTGGGGTTTAGTTGTTAAGGCTTCGAAATAGATTTTTTTGTCCATCCGGTTTTTCATGAAAATTGTTTATATTGAAAACGTGCGCATGCCGTCGGAGCGTGCTCATGCCTATCAAATAGCACAAACCTGCGCCGCGTGGAGTCGGGCAGGGCATACGGTTGTTTTGGTGAATCCTTCGCGCGCGCGTGGTCAGAGTCTTTTTGATTATTTTCATTTGCCGGATCAATTGTTTCAGCATATCACCCTGCCTGTGTTTGATCTGTTGCAATGGTCATGGATTCCACGGCCTCTCGCGTATTTTATTCAGCGTTGGAGTTTTTTGCGCGCTACGCGTCGTTGGATGAAAACAGTTCCAGATGTGGATGTCTGGTATACGCGCGACGTTGCTATGGTGGCTGGGTTGGGAGCGTCTGATCGTCGTTTTGTTCTTGAATTGCATGATGCGCCAGAACGATTGCACAAGCGTTGGAAATTATTACAGCCGCTTATTCGTGGTTTTGTGACGATCACAAAAACCATGCTACCGAAGCTGAAAGAGCTTGGCGTTCCTGATGTGTGTACGTTTGTTGCTCCAGATGGATTTGATCCTGAAGAATTCCGTTCCCTCTCAACGCGCGAAGACGCACGAAAAGAGCTCGGGATTCCGGCGGATGCGTTTGTTGCTTTTTATTTGGGCGGGTTGTTTGCTTGGAAGGGCATTGATCTTGTGGTTGCTTCTTGGGCTCAAACACTCACACGAGCCCATTTGATTGTGATCGGCGGTCCAAAGCAAGATCGTGAACGATTGGAGGCGCTTGTGCCTTTGAATTTGAAAGCGCGTGTTCATTTTTTTGATCAAACCCCGCATCAAAAAGCGATTCGTCTTTTTTCTTCTGCGGATATTGGTTTGCTGACAAGCTCTCCAAAAGAAGATCACGGACGTCTTTACACCTCGCCTTTGAAACAGTTTGAATATCTCGCTGCAGGACTACCAATTCTCGCAAGCGATGTTCCTTCATCTCACGAGATTCTTGATGAAACGGTTGCACGTTTTTATCAGCCATCGGTTGAGGGATTTGTTTCGGTCCTTCATTTTGTGATGCAGAATCCAGCCTGGCTTTCTCAATCTGCGTCACGAGCGCGTACGTTTGTTCAGCCTTATTCGTGGCAAACGCGAAGTGAGGGGGTTGTTCGTTGGTTAGAAGCTTCGCATTGCTAGTTCTTTGTCCTATGTTACACTGCAAAAAAGCATGATTTCCTTCATTTTTCCTGCCTTTCATGAGGCTGAAAACTTACGGCGCTTTCCGCAAGAGGTTTTTCCTTTGTTTAATGCGTTGAATGAGCCGTATGAGATTTTGGTGATTGATGATGGGAGCACCCGCGATGAAACATTTGCGATTGCCTCTGCCTTGGGTGAGCCTGTGCGTGTGGTCAAACACGAGGTGAACAAGGGTTTGGGTGCGGCGATTCGAACCGGGATTCGAGAGGCGAAAGGGGATTTAATTATTACCATGGATACGGATCTTACGTTTGCCCCTTCTCTTGTTGCACGGCTTTTGGAACGTTATCGCCAGGGCGATGTGGATGCGGTATGCGGTTCCCCGGCGCTTGCTTCCTTTGATGAAAAGATTCCTGCGTGGCGT
>CAYUCD010000109.1:0-2659 GCA_964443265.1 uncultured Gammaproteobacteria bacterium
AAATATTCCCCGCTTGTTGGCACATCCAACGCACCTAGAATATGCATGAGCGTGGATTTTCCAGAGCCTGACGGGCCCATGATCGCCACAAACTCCCCATCTTTAATTGAGAAGGAAATGTTTTTTAACACCGTAACATCCTCTGTCCCTGTTTTATAGACTTTGGTGATCCCCTTAATTTCAATCATATTAGCGTCCGCCTTGAATGGCCCGCATTGCTCCTCCGCCACCCGTGAGTCCTGGGATTCCCGTATTTTTATTTGCGCTCGTTGAAGCGGTTGCTGTTTTTGTCAGATCAATGGTCTGAGAAACAACAAGGTCCCCTTCTTTTAACCCGCTCACAATTTCTGTCACCGTATCGCTCGTTAAACCCGTTTGAATGGTTTGGCGCGTAGTCGGCGTTCCATCCGTAACTTCTACTCGGTTATTTGTTCCTGTTGCGTTTTGTGGAGCAATCTCAACATAAGACTGGCCGCCTTGTGTTTTGATCGCTCCATTTGGAAGTGTGAGCACATCCTGGCGTGTATCCGTGATAATGGCAGCGCGCACACTCATTCCTGGCTTCACACGTTCGTCTTGCGTATCAAATGCCACTTTTACGGTGTAATTGACCACGCCCTGCGTCACGGTTCCAATAGTCTGCACTTCTCCAACCCCGCCTGTAAGGCTCAAAGTGTCGATAGCATCAAACGTAAGCGTGGCTTTTTGGCCTATTTTAATTTTTGCGACATCCACCTCATTAAAGGGTACGGATGCGTACATTTGTTTTGTGATGAGAGTCGCGACGACTGTGCTGTTAGCCGCCTGGTCCCCTACCTTGGCGTTCAACGCAGCAATCTTTCCGTCAAATGGCGCTTTCACAAAACAATTTGCATACGTGTTTTGTGCAGACTCAAGCTGAGCATATGCGGAATACATTTGTGCTTGTGCCGTGGCAACGTCTGAGGTAGAAGGCGGAACTTTTTTCAGCGCTAAGTTTGCTTGCGCTTGTTGCAAGTTAAGCGTTGCAGAATCTACGCTCTGTTGCGCAGACTGCAAAGATTGAATCTGCGTTTGCTTGGCTGTTTCATAGGCATTACGCGCATTCAAATAACTTGCGCTTCGCACATTTGGCACTTCAAGCGTCCACTGGTCCCCATCAAACACGTTTGCTGGAAATTGGACGAACAATCCTTGCGAGCCGAGCGGAACAATCGTCCCTGCCTCTACGCGCCCTTCTCCTGTTTCTAATCCACTAATCATGTAGTGCGTTCCATTATTCGTTCCAAACAATGTGATCATGTATTGCCCCTCTGCGGTTCCTGCGTATGTTCCCGAAAGAACCAAAGCGCCCGTTGTTCGGTTCACTGGTCCTGCAACAAACGTCAGTCCCGCGTTCGTTAAACTACGATAGGCATTTTTTACGGCTGTTTCTTGCTGAGATTTTGTTTGTTCTAAATTTCGCTGCGCATTTTTTACGGCAAGTGTTGCGGAATCTACAGATGCCTGGACAGATTGCAAATCGGCTGATGTGGCACCTGCGAGTACTTTTGCAAGATTCGCTTTTGCGGATTCTACAGACGCTTGCGCTTGTTTTAATGACACGACTGCATTGCGCTGATCAATTACGGCTAAAATCTGGCCGGTTTTTACATCTGCGCCATTTTTCACATTCACGGCTGTAATCATTCCAGAGGATTGTGCCTGAACATCCAGCTGATTTGTGGCAGCGACTTCACCTGTGCCCGCGACGGACGCAACAACCATGCTCTTTTTCACTGAAGTGAGAACATATTGCGTTGCAGCCTTGGTGGTCATGGTGAGCGTATAAACGCCGTACCCAATCACACACAGGAGCAGAACGATCGTGAGTGTCTTGTGACGGAGAATAAAACTCCAAAAATTACGGATACGTGCAGTCATAGATAGATCTTATTTTTGAGGCTGAGGTTGTGCTGGCATCACGCGAATTAAACGCGCTTCAATTTGTCCTTGCTCGTTTGGTGCGCCAAAGATCGCGACTTCTGCGTCTGGTTTAATATCTTTTATGGCGATGGTTTCACGGCCAGCACGAATCTCTGTTGAAGACGCCATGGTGACACTTTGTTCTATTCCTTCTTTCCCTTGCACAACCATCGTTGAGGTAGACATGGAGATCACTTTTCCGAAGATCGCATGCTCCATGGGAAACATCGGGCGACCTGGAGGCAGACCGCCGGGACCTGGACGGCCAAACATACGATCATATCCTTCAGACCAACGCGTAAAATGACGCTCTTGGCGCTGGCCCATGCGAGCCCCTAACGCAAAAACGCCAGAGAGAATAACGAGCGAACCAAGAGCAATGAGGATTGTGCGTACAAGACGTGACTTGATGAATTCAGACATAGGGGTTGTATTATTTTATGATGCTTGCTGAATAAGAGATGATTTTCTCCAACGGCGTTCTGATGTGATCAACCCGAGAATGCTCACGAGACAGAAGAGACAAAGAGCAGATAGGGCGAGTGATTCAAAGGGAATTGTTTCTAATAGACCTGTGGCAAAATCGCCGATGTGACGCCAAACCACATCCGTATCTGTTCCGATTAGGCGCACCATTTCGACAAAGGAAGATTGCGCGAGCTCGGTCCAGATCGAGGCACGATTAAAAATCAGGTACAGGATACTTGTTCCCATT
>CAYUCD010000110.1:0-2646 GCA_964443265.1 uncultured Gammaproteobacteria bacterium
CGGTGAGAACGGAGAGCATTTTAATATTGTCCTCTAAAGACTGGTTTGTCAATTTGATATTATACCGATCTATACGTACCGCCTTCCCCGTTCTGGGAGTATCTCTTATTTTCTCAATTAAAAAAAAAACTTTTGAATCTGAAATACGTATTTCAATCGTCGATAGATCTTGTAGGATTTGAGTGACGCTCTCAGCCGTTCCCTTGTGGGGCATTGGTTCTCCGTCTTTAGGTTTTGGTTCGGCCATAATCAACAATAGCGTACGCTCGTTGACAGATAGAAGTCAAAAATACCTATCGTTATAAAATGTGCAAGCCAAAACAAGAATCGAGCCTTTTCTGGTTCGATTCTTGTTGGGGTGCTGTGAGGGAATAAAACTTGAGAGGTTATTCAGAAAAACCACGTACACGCGTGGTTTTTTGTTGTTATTTTCATCTCTTTGACCGGGTGTTATCTTTATTTCATTAAACCTTCTCTTTTTTTCTTATGCCCCGCATGATTGGTGTTGGTTACACGGAAGTTCCTGAGGACGAAAAGCCTGGGAACGAACGTTCTCGTGGAACGAGTAGCTATCCAAAAACACGCAAAACAGATTTTATGCCTGTTGGAGAAATTCCAAGCGAGAGCCTTGATCCAGAACAAGCCTTGATCGCCAAACAAGAAGCCGAAGCTCGCGGTGAATACATAGAACCAAGCGAGGACGATATTGTGGGTACGCCTATTACCCAGGAAATAGGAGGCGGCCCTCTGGGTATACCAATGAAGCCAGAACATAAACAACGGAGCGAAATAGAAGAATGGATAGACGATCTTGAAAAAAACCCGAGCGATCCATCTCAACGCGAACCCCAACTTGAAGGAAGAAAGGCGGGAGCTCAAACCCCTGCTTTGCCGGAAAAAATTAGTGGTCGAAAGGTGCGGGCCGTACAAGAACCTCGTAAGGTGTACCACAAAAGATCTGGATATGGAGAGCAGCAACCACCTTCAAAGGATTTGCGCAGAGGACCATCGTTGTAAAGAAAAACAAAGCCCTTCGATAAACATCGGAGGGCTTTTTTATCTTGACAAAAGCCCTTTTTTCGCGCATCCTCTATTCGTTTGGGCGAGTGGCGAAATGGCAGACGCACTAGCTTCAGGAGCTAGCGGGAGCAATCCCATGAGGGTTCAAGTCCCTCCTCGCCCACCATCCTCCTTTGCTCCTAACGGAGCTACGGGTGACACATCAAAAAAATCCCCCCGATACATCGGGGGGATTTTTGTTTCTCTGTTTGACTTAGCTCCATTCGTCATCACTCACGACAGGCACCTCATGGCTGATCCCTGCTTTTTGACCGCGCAGGAGGACCGAATCCATCATATACTTTCGCACGGTCTCTGCGGTTGGCTTTTGATCAAAGACCTTGTAGATGTGCACGATCTGCATATCTGGAAATTCGGCTTGCATCTTTTTTACGACCTCAGCCGTGCCATCGCGCTGTTCGCTTTGGTCATGGTTTTCAAAGACCACGATTTCGGCCTTGTCTCGATCTCTGAGCTTGGCGTATTTCCGTATGGTCTCTTCGATGCTCTTGCCTTCTTGATGTGCAGGGATCGTGATAATGGCTTGCACGTCTTGTTTCATCTCTGGCATGTCTTTGATCATGTCCTCGAGCTCTTCTCTGTATTCAGGGCCCTGTTGATCCAAATAATCTTTGATCTCTTCCGCATTTTCTCCGCCCAAATCTACGGGTTCATTCTTTTCTTTAAACGGCTTAGACACTTCTGGCCCCGGACTCAGACGACTTGGCTCTTCCGGTTTTTTTAGAGGTTTCTTTCCCTTCCCCTCTTTCATTGGTTCTAATGGCGTACGTCCTGGAACCGGAATGATGGGTGGAAGTTCAACAGGCGGCTCAGGTTCGACTGGTGGCACAACGGGTTCTTCTTTGATTCTCTTCTTGTCACCTTTTTCTTTTTTCGGCTCTGCAGGACCATTTTCTTCTCCTGGTTTTGCCTTTTTCTCAGGTTCTAATGGGTAGCGACCTTGGATTGGCACGACCGGTGGAAGATCTACACGATAGTCATCTGGCACATTGAGGGTCGTGATGGGATGCGTTTCTGAAACGGTCTTTGTTATCTCTTCGTCCCAGCCCCCAATCCCCTTTCCAACATCTGTGGCTAAGATGCGCACTTGCTCGACACCATTTTTTACACCCGTGACTTCTGCGCACTCCGCAAACTTGCCATCAAAAATTAATTTTCCTTTTTCCACATGGAAAAAGAGTTTCGCGATATCGCTTTTTGGATCAATCACGACATTGCCCATCTTATCGATTGGCAATTCGTATGGCGTCATTTGCGTATCACGAGACAATGAGAGCAAGAGCTTTAATTTTCCGGCTTTCATCAATTCCTGTGCATTCGCTTTTATTCCATCGTGATAGGAACCATCTGCTGTCATGTGCTTCATGGTGTACACAAAGTTGCCTTTGGCATCCAAACCCATTCCACGGATTCCTCCTGGGCCTAAGCGCATTTCATTTTTATCAAACACTGGGCGCGGAGTGTCATTGTCATACCAGAGCTTGCGCTTGATATGCGTCCAAGGACTTTCTTTTTGATCGGCAATGATTTCTTTGGCTGTGCGTGACTGGGTTACGGTTTCTGTAT
>CAYUCD010000111.1:0-2573 GCA_964443265.1 uncultured Gammaproteobacteria bacterium
CAAAGGCCTCTACCACGTCTTCAGCCTGCTTCTTGCTTAGGCCCACTTTCTCCGACAAGTAATTGATGAGCTCTGCTTTATTCATAAAAAAACACAAGAATTATTTCCCTCAGTATAGCGCTTTTTGATTCAACCGCCAACAAAAAACCCACCCGACTGTCAAGCCGGGTGGGTGTTGCTCTTATTTTGCGTATTCCACAACGCGTGTTTCGCGGATAAGTGTCACGCGAACCTCACCAGGATATTTGAGTTCTGCCTCGATTTTATCAGCAATATCGCGAGCCAATTTCACGGCGCCAAAGTCATCCATGGCTTTTGGATTCACGAACACGCGAATTTCACGACCAGCTTGAATGGCATAGACTTTTTCCACACCCTCAAACGTGAGCGCGAGATTTTCCAATTCCTGCAAGCGTTTAATATAGGCTTCCAAAGAATCTTTACGTGCGCCTGGACGAGCACCAGAGATCGCATCCGCAGATTTAACCAGCACCGCTTCAATCGTATTTGGCTTGTCTTCGTGATGGCCAATAGACTGATAGCAAACTTCTTCTGGAAATCCGAACTTCTTCAAAATCTGATAGCCAAGCTCTGGATGGGAACCTTGCATATCATGATCCACAGCCTTACCAATATCATGGAACAAGCCACCTTTCTTACACACATTCACATTAGCGCCAAGCTCTTCAGCAAGCACAGAGGCGATGTTGGCAACTTCAATAGAATGTTGCAAAGCGTTTTGTCCGTAGCTCGTGCGATATTTCAAACGGCCAAGAATCTGAATCAATTTTGGATCAATACCTGCCATGGAAATGCCGAGTTGAAACAAGGCGTCTTCACCGGCTTTTTTAATATCAACTGCCAATTCTTTTTTCGCTTCTTCCACAAACTCTTCGATGCGTCCTGGATGAATACGACCATCTGTAATCAACTTATCCAACGCACGTTTTGCGACCTGGCGTCGAATAGGGGAGAAGCCGGAAACCGTGACCATGTTTGGCGTATCGTCCACGATCAGCTCACAACCGGTGAGCAATTCAATGGCTTTAATATTGCGTCCTTCTCGGCCAATAATACGGCCTTTCATTTCTTCGCTCGGCAATTCCACGTGTGTGGTCGTTGTTTCTGTGACATGTGAAGAAGCCTGGCGCTGAATCGCCACAGCCAAGATATTGCTTGCTTTCATCTGAATGTCTTCCTCAGCCTGTTCATCCAACTTGCGGAAGCGTCCCACGAGGTCGTCTTTGTAGCGTTCCTCCATGAGCGTGGTAATACGTTGAAGTGCTTGCTCTTGGGTCAAACGAGAAACTTCCTCGAGCTTTTTCACCTCTTCCACGCGAAGGGCTTCTACCTGTGCGCGATCTTCTTCGAGCTTCGCGCCTTTGGCGTCCAAGGCTGTTTTCGTCTCATCAATCTCTAACAATTTTTTACTAAAAATACCCTCGCGTTCAACGAGTTTTAATTGCTGTGTTTTGATTTCTTCAATGGCCTTCTTTTCTTCAAGACGGGCCTCTTCCAAAATCTTAATCGCTTTTTCTTTGGCTTTCTGCAAAACCTCGTTTTGCTTAGCCTCTGCACTTTGAACAATGTCGATCGCGTGCTGTTCAGCGGTCGCAACCTTTTTCTTAGATTTAGACTCGCGAACCGCGTAGCCGATCATGCCACCTGCTCCGGTGCCCATGATGAGCAGAAGAGCAAAAATAAAATATTCCATGTTTTTAAGCCAGTTCTTCCATGGGACGAAGGATATGCCTCAAGAGGGCCTCGGAAAGGCTGATCTTTGACGAACAATCTACAATGATGAAATACGGCGGAGCAAACACGTAAAAGCCGTAAAAAATTCAAGCAATCGCGAAAGAATCAAAGGGATCAGACAGTCGAGCGCGTCCAGAAGAACCAGCCAGATAAGAGTGAAGTCTGCGACAGAACCTTAGCACAAAGCAGGGCCGCTGTCTAGCCTGATCGGAAGCGGGATAAAGGGATCAAATGAGCTGTCAGAAGGTCAATGGTCAAAGAGGACACAGGGGTCGCGTCTTGGACCAAATAGGGCCCAATACGGGTACGTCTGAGAGCCGAAAGGTAGGCACCAGTTCCAAGACTTCTACCTACGTCATCTGCGAGCGAGCGGATGTAGGTTCCAGACGAACAGCCCACAGAAAGGCGAAGCAGGGGAAACGCATACGAAACCACACGGAGATCTTGGATCGTGATGTGCTTGGAAGGGCGCTGATCCTCTGTTGCCTCTCCGCGTCGTGCTAAATCATACAGTCGTTCTCCGTGCACTTGCTTGGCAGAAAACAGGGGAGCGCGCTGTTCATAGCCTCCGCGAAATGTATCCAAGACACGCTCAACGTCCTCCAGAGTAGGTGGAACAGAGGGGAGGTTAGGGAAAGGGATAACGGTTCCTTCTGCATCAAACGTGTTAGATATCGCGCCAAGCGTCAGTTCCGCCTCGTACGTCTTATCCAGGCCAATCAAGGCCCCGAGTTGTTTCGTGGCCTGTCCAATGCCCAAGATCAAAAGTCCTGTTGCCAAAGGGTCTAGTGTGCCAGCATGCCCCACACGAGGAGCTG
>CAYUCD010000112.1:0-2558 GCA_964443265.1 uncultured Gammaproteobacteria bacterium
CGCTGAATGATTTCGAAGAAAATGGGGCCGATGACGTTCTGCGTAAAAATCTGCGCCGTCACTGTTTGAGCTAGATAAGCAAGGGCCTGATGCGCGTGTGTCGCGGGCTTTTCAGAAGCATCCCTCGTAAACATCTCCCGAGAATCAATCACTTTCTGAGGCTCAACCACCGCTTGTTTTAATAATCCATCCATCGGCTTGAACAGATCAATTCCTAAATGCGCCTCCAATTGCTCCATGCTTGGAACCCCGCTCGCCATAGAAATCCCTGCGCCTGTATAAAACAAAACATGCCGATCCTTCAACATTTCAACCAACTCAGCCAGCGCGATTTCGCGAGGCTGAGTTTCTTTCTTATCTTTTTTAAAATCTCTAGATGGCGCGACCCGATACGTCTTACTTTTACTCGAATCAATCTCGTCACCCAGTTCCGCTTTTAACTCTGGAATCTTCCCGTATTTCAAAACATAAACCACTCTTTCAACACCGCCCTGCTCTCTTCGTTCTTTAGAGAACTTTTGTTCTTGTTCTTTTGTAAGCCCGACAGGAAGCGCTTCAAAACATTCAACCATCAAAAACGGTTTCCCGTTTTCATGCCCCATATAATAACGCCGCGCATCAGAAGCAAAAGAAAAACTCATCTCCCCCTCTTCTTTCTTTTCTTCTTCAACAGAAACCGAATTCGGCCCTTCAAGTAAAAAATTCTTTGCTTCAGCAGCTTTTTCTAAAGGAAACAGTTCCATATTTTTTTTCTTTATAGAATCATGCAAGACGAGCAGCTCCTGTACCCGCTCAAGTGTACCCCGCTTGATACATAAATAAAACCGACCCCCAAGGGGCCGGCTTTAGATCGTTCACGTTTATTTTTTTCCTTTGAACAGCTGGGAAACAGGCACCTTCGCCACTAGAAACAAATAAATCAAATCCAGAACGCCAAGCGTGTTGCACAAGAGCAGGATTAAAAACCACCAGCCCTGGCCGCGACGACCCGCGTGCCACAAAGCTAAACCTTTCCAAAAAATACTCCAAACCATGAAAATAATTAAAGCGATCCCAAACCCTTCAAGCCCGCGTTCAAACCCCAAACTATTGGTGGCGTTAAGCATAGTAAGAAAAGTATAACATAAAAACACCTTTTATTTCAGTTCTATTTGAGAAAACAGCGCATCCGCCTGCTCATCCTCCAGACGATTGCGAAGCATGGTGATCGACACGTCAATTTCTATGTCGCCCTCAAAAGTCGTGTATCCTCTTGTTTCCACAGATCGATCACCAGCTGAACCCGAATTTGAAACAAACCAATAACGATCTCCAAATTTTCTAAGAAGAGAGTCGCCGTAGTCTTTGCCCGCCTGAAAAGCTACTTTTTTTTCACGATAGGACGTGAGTGTTGGAAAATTCCCCTCAAAGCAAAAATCAGCACCTACACAGCCTTTCTCAAAATCCTTAATTGAATCTTCCGAAAAAAAGAGGATTTCCTGCAAATCAGGGGTTTCGTGTATTCCTCCAGCTTGATGAAAATCATAAGAAACAATCGAACCAGCACGATGAAGCTCTGTGCTCGTGGAAAACGAATAGCCATCTGGGAGCGCTACGTCCATTCTTAAACTTGTATGCAAATATTTATTTGCCATCAATGCATCCACTGTAGGAATAGTAGACGTAGGCTCCGTGACAACAGGCGGCTGTTCAAAAGCTTTGCCCTTGGTGGATTTATAAAAAAGAGAAACCCCAAAACCGACAAAACAAGCAATCACGAGAAGGCTGATAGCCAAGGCAATGATTTTGCCTGTCGATTTCATGAGTCTAGTAAATCACTCTTGATGATAGAACGCAAAAGCCCTCGCACGAGCTACGCCTTTTTATCGGCGCTGTAAATCCCTCCACGAGCTACCCAGTTTAAGATGTACTTGTGAAATATCAGGTGCTCCTAGATTTTCGGCACGAAGGCCATAAGTTGTATCATTTTTAAATGATTGAAAATCAGGAAATAAAAAGACAATCTTAAACCTACCATCTTTTTGTTTTTGCAAAGGATAGCTTGCAACCACGCTAGAAGAACCCTCATTCCAAATCAGTTTTTCCAATGATACGGACTCGGCGTTTTTTACCGTCAAAGACAACGTGACCTGCGAACCAGGCTTTGCCGTAAACTCATCTTTATCTTCGTTCCAGATCATGCCAACAACAGATGCGGAAACAAAAGAAGGCGCGCGATCCGAACCTTTATAACCAGTCATTTCACCACAGGCACTTCCTTGGTACCAAGGCATAGATTCCGTGCCTCTAATACAAGAATTAACGCTTCCACCCACTGGGGCGATCGGGTCTGGCTTTTGAAGGGATGATCTCGTCGAAACGCAACCAGAACCAATAAAGGCGAGGCTAACAATTAGGATTATAATGGTTTTCATACTTAATTTATGAAGATTAACATAAAAAAGCAACAATAAAAACTGGCATAACCCAGTTTTTATACATAGCGGAGAGGCAGGGATTCGAACCCTGGATACGCCTTTAAGGGCGTATAACGGTTTAGCAAACCGCTTCCTTCAGCC
>CAYUCD010000113.1:0-2516 GCA_964443265.1 uncultured Gammaproteobacteria bacterium
GTCACGGCATTGTTCGCAAGAGAAAGAGCACCTGTGACAGCCAAGTTCGTGGAAGTCGTGTTTGTACCCGTTGCTGAAGTCCACGTTAAACCCGTTGGGTTAAAATTCGAAAGAGAAAGATTTGTAAAAGAAGCGTTTGTCGCAAATAAATTCGTTGTGGTGACATTCGTTCCTGTTCCATTGGTGAATGTCAGCGTCTGCAAAGACGAGTCCCCTGTTACTAAAAGATTATTTGCAACTTTGAACATCCCCGTCGAAGTACCTCCACCAAATTGAATGTCTTTAGTGGTGAGATTCCCAGCATTTGTCACTGTTTGAAGATTCGCAGCCGTTCCACTTGGACAGTTCGTTCCATCCGACAGACACACGCTCGTGCTATTGATGAGCGTATCCGTTGGTAAACGAGCATACGTAGAAACAGCGAGATTCGTTGTCGTTGCAGAAGTCGACGTCACGCTTGTAAAAATACCCGTGGTGGAAAGAAGATTGGTTGTAGTAAACGTTCCGGAAACCACAAACGCCGCCGTGGATGTACCGCCAGCAAATGAAATTTGATTTGTTGTGATCGCTCCAACGTCCGTGATCTGTTGCAATGTTGATGTCGTAGAATGGACGGACTTCCACGCCGTGGCAACACCATCATAATAATTTAATGTCCCCCTTGTAGAATCATAATACATTCTTCCACCTGTTAACGTACTCGGTGTGCTCGTCGCAGAATCGATAGCGGAAGCGGTCCGCGCATAGGGAACAGAATTCAATGGTACACGCGGACTCATTTCTCCATCGCTATTCACTTCCGTGGTGAGATAGAGCGCTTGATTGAAATCCAGCGTAGATGGAAACGCGGTTACCGCACCCAATTGAACGGAAAAGAAACTTGCATCAACCGAAATATTGGATTGCGTTTCTGACCACAAGGATGACCCACCTGAAAGGGCGTTGTACAAACGAAACGTAAAAGAATATGTTCCTGTTAAAGCTGTGCCGGATGAATTCTTTAATCGTCCCTGATAACCAAGCGTTGTTGGTGTAGCCGCGCTTGCCGTTAAAACATCAAGAAAACCAAACGAAAAAGACCCAAATTGAAAGAATTGGGCAATCAAAAGCAACACGACACAAAATGGTCGCAGGCATCGAGAAAAATACCCGTTCCGCATAAATCGAGTTGCGTTTCCTCCTTCCGATGGAGGAAAAAAAGTGCGAGAAACTCCCACCCTTTTTCCTCCCCAAAATAAAGCAATTTTCCCTCCCCTTTCTCACGACAAATGATACCATTTTTTATGGTCTTTGGGGCTGTGTATAATTTTGTGAATCATTAGAAAAAAACTTGACGCCAAAACGGGTTCACGCTTCAGCGTCACACACACAAAAAAGACTCACCTATTTTTTCCGACGAGAAGGACGATCTTGATGAACAGCTCGGCGTAAACAAGCTACCTGACGTCGCATGTGGAGATGTAAAACCACCACCAAAACCAAGACAACAATTAAGAGAATGTTCATTCCAAGCAAGAAATACACCAAAATGGAGGAATCGAGCTTAACGCCCACCTGCTGGCAGGCAGAAGCTGGGAGTTGGGCGGTAAACTCAATGGATTGAGAAATGGTATTTCCAGCGCGATCAAACGCTTTCACGCTCAAAACATGTTTTCCATAATCAAGCTCTGGCGTTTCATAAATATGATTACCCGTATCACGCCAAATCAATGCAGAACCTTTATCAATCTTAATTTCATAGTGATCAATTCCCGACGTACGATCAAAAACATCAAAATAGAAGCGGGACTTGGACGGAGCTTTAGCTGCTACTTCTTTTATTTGAAGCCGGTCAGGCGCGGTTCCATCAATCTGCAAACGGAAATGTCCGGTCGGTCCCCATCCCGTTTCTGTGCGATAACGGACGTGCGTATACCAAACACCGTCCTCTAAAGCCGCCATGGAAATTGAAGAGCGCACCTTATCCGCACCAGTCCCTGGAATAGAATTTGCTTGATTATCAACAGAAATCGCTACATCTTTCACGTCTTTTCCTGGTGTCCATTGAACCTCAGGATCGCGGAACGTATACCAAGCGTCCTGATTTGGATGCGTGGTTGATCGTAAAACCGGAACCCCTGAAACCGTAGGCGGACCAATAGGCTTTTCTGGCTCCACAGGCTTTTCCGTAGGAACTTCTTCAGATGTGATCGTATACGTCCCCTTTCCTAATCCTCCAGTAATATCTGTGCCCTGCCCATCATTCGCCAAAAGCGAACCAGAAGAAAAACGGACCTGCGCATCACCTACGCTTAATCCTTTAAACGAAATACTAAGAACTCTGGATGCATTTCCTTGAAAACCTGGATTTAAAACCACGCCTTCAAAATTAACCGTCCCAGCACTATTTGAAAACGATGGCTCCTGAACCCAAAGTCCAACACCAGAACCGCTTTTACTGATTGAGGAAACCTGCAACAAATCTTTTGGAAAAGAAACAGCACCGGAAACCGCATTCATGGCTTGATCCGGGCTCG
>CAYUCD010000114.1:0-2485 GCA_964443265.1 uncultured Gammaproteobacteria bacterium
CATCAAATAATTTTTTAACTTCTTCGATCATTCCATTCTGCAAACGATTTTTTACAACCGTAGAGCAAGCACTCAAAGATTTCCCAAATGATGTGCGCTTAGTTTATCGCCATTATCCGCTTTCATTCCACGCGAACGCCGTAAAAGAAGCAGAAGCAGCTGAATGTGCCGGCAAAGTGGGCGGAGCAGAGGGATTTTGGAAAATGTATGACAAGATCTACACAGAGACGACTTCCAATGGAACGGGATTTGCTCTTGATCGCCTTGTTCCAGCTGCAAAAGAGCTAGGGCTCAACGAGGCCAAGTTTAAAGCCTGTTTAGATGGAGGCGAGATGAAGGCAAAAGTAGATGCAGATTTTTCTTCAGGAACAGACGCGGGCGTGGAAGGAACACCAGCCACCTTCGTCAATGGAAAACTCGTATCCGGTGCTGTGCCATACGAAACATTAAAAGCAGAAATTCAAGCCGCAGGAGCAAAAAACTAAGGCTTGACATTCAACATCCGCTCAAGGGCGGATGTTTGAATTTGTGTTACCATAGAATTCTATGGACAGCTCGCGCATTCATTATTTTCCTTTGGACGACAAAGGACGAGAACTCGATCCTATCTTGATCGACCTTGCGCCCGATGGAAGCGCAAACCTTGCCCAACTTCCAGAAGAAGTGCGCCAGCCTTTGGAAATCGAAGGTGTGGGTGATCAATTTGGAAATACGATCTTTCCCAAAGACGGCGTTTTATTTTTATACGCCCTTGTGAGCCGAACCAATCCCTATTTTCGTTTTCGGCCGGCAGAGGAATATGAATCCTGAGCAACCCCAAGAAGAAGTGGCCACGCGTCCCGAGACAGATGCGTCGTATGATGCGTTGATTGAGGCAGAGAAACAGGTCGCAGCTCCTATCACGCAAGAACAAAAACAAAAACGTGTAGGGGAACTCTCTAAAGAAGATCGAGAGCGTGCACGCGAGTGGATGGAAGCGGACGAGGTCTTTTTTGCATGGATGCACCGGACATATCCAGAACAAGCGAAACGTATGGAGCAGGCAGCCGCCACGCTAAAAGAAGGAAAAAAAGTATCAGAAATGCATGTGAGCGCCAAAGGAATGAACGCGATTTTTCAACAGGTTTTTGAAGACATAGAAACAGGAGAGATGGTGGAAGGATTTAAAAAACCCTGTCGCGCATCGTACTACGGGATCAGAGAAGAAGAAAGAATCGACGAAGATGGCAACGCGTTCATGGTAAAGGTATTGGAGGAGCGACAGATCATGGTGTCAGATGATCCGCCTAAATTTATAACGCGTACCATTGGTGCGTTGGTAAATGGACTGGCAGAAGTGGATCCTTCATTTATAAGCGGAGCCCTAAATCCGAATGAACAAGAGCGATATGGGGAGTTTCTCGTAAAGCGCATGGTCGATCGCCAGGCAAAGGCTTGGTACACAAAAGAAATCATGGGGAAGCGTTATGGGATTCCGGACAAAGACATGCATCTTCCAGAGGATGATGGCCGCTTGGGCGTACAGGAGGGTATGAGCTCAGAGCGTATGGCAGATAATGAGGTCGCATTTCATCGGCTAGCGGTTTTATGCGGAGCGATCGAGGAAGTACCTCTCACGGTCTTGCGCCAAGAAAAAGGTGAATTGTATTCTGTGCAAGAGCGGGCAAACGTACCTGGAAAAGAAGTGCGCGCCATGTCCGTAGAGGAGCTCATAAATATAGGAAAAAATGGAGCGCAAGGCGAAACCGAACGCGTGGCAGGTGAGTTTATGCATGTGGCGGTGTTGGATTATCTGTTCCGCTCCGCAGATCGAGAGCGCCGAAATTTTTTATACGTAAAAGGGGAGCGGGTATTTGCCATTGATAATGGCTTAAGCCTTGGCCCTCTGGGTACGCGCGAATCCAAGCGCCCATTGTTTCG
The DNA here is from genome assembly GCA_964443265.1 of uncultured Gammaproteobacteria bacterium. Taxonomy (GTDB): domain Bacteria; phylum Patescibacteriota; class Patescibacteriia; order 2-12-FULL-60-25; family 2-12-FULL-60-25; genus VGLT01. The sequence continues at coordinate 1,921 of CAYUCD010000114.1, forward strand.
AGAAATGGTCTCCTTGCCACTTAGTTTTGTAGCGACGCATCCAGAATGGAAATTAAAAGAGGGGGATCCTATGGTGGCGCGGTTAGAAGCCGTACGCGACGTGTTGAAGACAGTGCAAGAACGTATGGAGGCTGATTTTGGGAATCGACGGACAGAATGCGAAAAAGAAGACTTTCAAGGAACTGATGGGCAAGCGCTCTATCATATTTTTCGTCGTCTCGCATGTGATCAGGCACCAGAACATCGCAGTCGATACATGACGGTTGAACTGATGGAGCTGTTAGAGCGAATAGAAAAAGTGCTTTCCTTGCGCCATCCGCCCCTACCGCCGTCAGGAGAATTTAAAGATGCGCTCGTAAATTATCGAAGATTAGACATCGGTATTCCGCCACTTCCCGTCGCCTCTTCATAGTTGACATTTTAATATAAAAGTGCTAAGACAGGGCGGTCCTTTTACATCCTCAGGAGGCCGTCATGGCATGCGCATTCGATCTCTTCAACCTGGCGTTGGTGATCGTTCTGCTTGGATTCATAGTGGCATTTGGCCTAAGGGGCTTTGCGCGAA
>CAYUCD010000115.1:0-2402 GCA_964443265.1 uncultured Gammaproteobacteria bacterium
GTCGCGAAATCGGCCACGGTGCATTAGCCGAGCGCGCGATCATCCCTGTTCTTCCAGAAAAAGAACCATTCCCATAGACCATCCGCGTTGTGTCCGAAGTGTTGGGATCAAATGGCTCAAGCTCCATGGGCGCAACCTGTGGTTCAACCTTGGCATTGATGGATGCAGGTGTGCCAATCTCCGCCCCTGTCGCTGGTATTGCTATGGGCATGGCAAGCGATGAAGCAAAAGGAAAATACCAAGTCATCACCGATCTCCAGGATTTAGAAGATGGAACAGGTGGCATGGATTTCAAAGTTGCAGGAACACGCGATGGCATCACAGCCATCCAAATGGATACAAAAACATCTGGCTTGCCATGGACAGTCGTGGAAGAAACCATTCATCGCGCAAAAGGTGCACGTGAACGGATCTTGGATATGATGGAAGCAGTTATTCCAGCTCCACGCACCGAATTATCCGAATTCGCGCCTCGCATCGAGTCTTTCCGCATCAATCCAGATCGTATTCGCGATGTGATTGGTCCAGGCGGCAAAGTTATCAACGAAATCATTGCTACGCATAACGTGCAGATCGACATCGAAGACGATGGTCTCGTCATGGTCACAGCTATCAATCCAGAATCCATGGAAAAAGCCGTGGCATGGATCAAACAACTCACACGCGAAGTCAAAGCCGGTGAAACCTTTGAAGGTCCAGTCACACGCATCATGGATTTCGGCGCCTTTGTCGAGATTCTGCCAAAAGTCGAAGGCCTCGTGCATATTTCAGAAATGGGATTGCAACGCGTAGCAAAAGTCGACGATGTGGTCAAAATCGGCCAAATGGTCAAAGTACTCGTGTACGAAATTGATTCTCAAGGACGCTTAAACTTGTCCATGAAGCGTTTGCTCCCTGATTACAAAGCATCACCGCATGACGAAAAGCCATTGCGCAGCGGTGGGGGAGATCGCGGGCATCGTGGAGGAGATCATAAGCGATCATTCTAGATATTTCAGACGATGGACGTCGTCTTCAACATCCAAACATCAAAAGAAAGCACGATCATGAGCTATGGGGTCGCCCCAAGCCATGGTCGCCTTCTTTTGATTGGAGGCGCCGTCCTTTTAGCTCTTAGCGTCAGCCTCTTATGTCTGTGGCTCTTGTTAAGAGGCCCGTTCACCATTCCGCGCCAAACAGGCATTCTCCTTTCCATTTCTCCAAAAGCCGCGCAAAAAGTTCTACCAGAGTCCGCGCGAACGCTTTTACCAGCCGTTTGGCAGGGAGCACTCGAAGGGGATTCAAGCTGGCCCGTGATTATGGGCGCCTATTACGAGCAATATGAATGGCGCTATTTCGCGATTATTCCGCGTTGGCGCGTAGGAACTATGCGAGTGCGAGAAACGCGGGGCTTGCTCGCCTTGGTTTCAGAGCGAGTGTTGCCAACAAGTGATCATATTCTGCGCTACGCAGACCAAGCAGATTGGAAACTATCACGCTGGTCCGCGCCATTAGGATTTTGGGTAAATCCAGCCTCATTATTCCCAAACGCATCATCTCAAGAAGACAAGCCATTCACAGGTGAGTGGGGAGGAGCGCTCTTGCGAACTGGCTTACCTTTCAGTTCCGCAACATCTGAACCCCTTCAAATGGGCGACGTTGTTGTGAATCTTCCTTCTCATGCCACCTCTTCCGTCATTGCTTCAGCGATTTTAGAGCAAGCAAGCGTAGACAGCCTTCCATTTGAAAAAGCCGGTCTTCAGGTTGCTCAAGTCCGCTTATCCTATACAAAAGGCTTTATTCCTAGCCAAATCGCGATTCGATTCAAAGACCCCATAAAAAAAGAGCAAGCAAAAGCTTTGTTAGGGGCTCTTGGTATTGGCGAAATAGCCATAGAATCTCTGCCAGACGGTTCTTTAATCAAAGAAAAGCGTCTTCCCTTGTCTTTGCCAGAAAGTACGTTTTTTGGTGAAAAGAAGGGCTCTCCATTCAAAACCGTGTTCATTCAAGGAAAGGATCTAGTTTTGGGAGAAATGAGTACAGGTACAGCTCTTCGCGCTCCTCAGCAAGAATGCAAGGGATTAGAGCCGCAAGCCTATATTTCTAGCCGGTTATTAACCAGGTTGTTAATTCCGGCACATACATCTTCAACCCTTATTTTTCCAAACGCCTACATTGGCGTACTCAAAGGAAAGTTCTCGGTTTGTTTTGATAAAGAGTGAGTTATCCACAATCGTTGTGGATATGTTGATAAGTTTTTTAAGATAAAAACAGGGCTTTGATTAAACAAGAAAAAGACTTATACACATCCAACCTTTGATAAAGAGGCAAAAAAATGCTATTCTTAAGGAAGTTCCTCAGAGCAATCTTTGGAACTAGCTCCTTCCTCCTCGTTCCTTCCTTCTTTTTAAAAGGGATAAGCG
>CAYUCD010000116.1:0-2393 GCA_964443265.1 uncultured Gammaproteobacteria bacterium
GCTCTTGCCGCAGACAATGAAATCAAAAAGGAAAGCCAGAAACAAAAAGGATCGCGCGAAGATATCTTGGGGGATTGCGCCAGAACCAAATCGACGCACTTATTTTGGGATGCACACATTACCCGCTTTTAGAGCATGCCATTCGATCGAGCTTGCAGGCACGTGTTTTGATTATTGATTCGCCTAAAGCCATGGCGGATTATTTGGAGGAGCGCGCATCAGGAGTTTTTCAATCTGGGGAGCAAAACTATTTTTTTACAGATCCGTCTGCTTTGACGGATAAAGTTGCGAGTAGATGGTTGGGGAGGAGGGTAGAGGGAAAGAAAGCGGAACTTTGAGGTTTACGAGGCCGGATTCCTGCTTAACTCGATTCGCCTACGCGGCGAGCGCCACCTTTTGCTGCCAAAAGGTGGATAAAACTGAATGTGGCAATAATATTTTGCGACGCAAGAGAGGTGGCAGGCTATTCATTGACTTTTCTTAGAAAAGGTGGTAGAGAAGGTGCACGAAAACGGACTTTCACAACAGAGGAGGAGCTGCCATGAGTGACCAGAATAAGAGGGAGTCGGATAGGAAAGCCTGGCGCAGACTCCGGTGCCATATGTGGATTCTTCGGGGCCTCGTCTACTTTGTGGCAGGTGGCCTTCTTGTGCAGATGTATGCCTCGGGTATGCGGTTGTTTGGTGCCGACGAGGCTCTGCATAATCACGCCGTGGCAAGGTTCGGGATCATCGCGCTTCTTCTCTGTGTTGGCGTTCTTTCTGGCGCGATCGAATGCATCTGCAAGAAGTTCGAGGAGGAGGCTGCTGAGACGGAGGAGGAGCTGCCATGAGTGATAAGATCAAGAAGGAGTTGGAGATGAAGCTCTGGGGTGGGCTGAAGCGGTACATGGGTTGGGTCGGTGTGGGCGCTGCGGCTGTGGGCGGTGTCTTCATGACAACGGCTATCGGAGGAACGGCAGGGATTCTCCTTGGAGGACATGGAGGAGATGCACTCGTTTATTTCCTGCCGAGACTTCTGATCATCGGCATTCTCTCCGGCATGTTCGTTCTTTCTCACGTTGCGTGGCATATCTGCAAGAAGTTCGAGGAGGAGGCGGAGAAGCGCGAAGACGTGGGGCCCGCAGCTCTTCCTGGAGAAGACCTCGCAACCACGATGTTTCGGAGTCAGCGGGCTACGAACAAGCTTGTTCGGCGGCTGTACGAGGTTCAAGGCTTGCCGTGGGACACCTCGGTCGATGACGGCTCGGACAAAGAGCCTCAGAAGTAATTGAAGAATTTTCTGCCCTCCGGTGGCTATCGGAGGGCTTTTTTGTTCCATCTTGTTTTTGTTTTCCCCGCACTCTATCCTTCACTCAAATTGTTGCAGGCTTTAAGCCGACAGCGACTTCATACTATGTCCAATGATCAGGCTCCGGTTGGAGCACCCGAAAAACCAAAGTCCGCGTTTGTGCATTTGCACGCGCATTCGATGTATTCGCTTTATGATGCGATTGGCGGGGCGGACGAACTCGTGGAACGCGCAAAAGAGCTTGGATTTGATGCAATTGCGTTGACAGATCACGCAAATTTTTACGGGACCATTGAGTTTTATGAAGCAGCGGTTAAGGCGGGGATTAAGCCCATTATTGGGGTTGAGGTGAATGTTGCGAAAAATAAGCACACAGATCGGCGTCCAAATATTGATACGCATAGCTATCATTTGACGCTCTTGGCTGAGACAAACGAGGGATACCACCATTTATTGCGTTTAATTACTGCGTCGTATATCGACGGTTTTTATTATAAGCCGCGCGTTGACAAGGATTTGATGCGCCAATGGGGTAAGGGGATTATCTGTCTTTCTGGATGTAGCCGAGGTGAGATTCCGATGGCTCTTGAGTCACATGATGCAGAACGAGCCGAGATGCTCGCGCTTGAGTTTCAGGAGATTTTTGGAAAAGGAAACTTCTTTTTAGAGCTTGTCCATCATCCAGAATCGCCGACGCAGTTGGACATTAATGAGGGGTTGATCGCGCTTTCGAAAAAGACCGGCATTCCATTAGTGGTTACAAAAGATGTTCATTATCTCTCATCAGACCTTCGCGAGGCACAAGATGTACTCATTTGTATCCATAACGGCAGGATGATGAGCGATCCAAATCGGCAATCCATGTCCATGAAAGACATGTCTCTTTGCTCGTCTGAGGTGATGGTTGAGGCATGGAAGCATTTGCCAGAGGTAATTGAAAATACCCGTGTCATTGCGGATCGTTGCTCTGTGGTGATTGAGCTTGGAAAAAATTTGCTTCCGCAATTTGAAGTACCAGCAGGGGAAACGGAAATGACGTGGTTGCGGAAACTCGCAGAAAAGGGATTTGAAGAACGCTATGAAGATCCAGTTGTCCGAGAGAA
>CAYUCD010000117.1:0-2286 GCA_964443265.1 uncultured Gammaproteobacteria bacterium
TATCCAGGTGATAACTATCACTATCTCTCTGACCAAAACGTTCGAACAGACGTCTGGACCGATCTTGAGGCAAACAAAGTCTATCACTTTCGTGTGTGTGAATACCTAGGAGGAAAATGCGGCATTTATAGCAACGACTTCATCATTCAAGTGCCAGCATTCTAAAAAACTCAGCTTAAAACAAAAAAACGCACCCAAGGCTGGATGCGTGTAAAAAAGGGATCAAGACATCAACTCTTCGATTCGCCCTTCTCGCCTTCTGGCGCCTGCAGCACCCCTCGATAGGGATCTGCAGGTGGCAAGCTCTGCAAGATCTTTCCGTGCTCTTGCAAGAGCTCCTCAATGCGCGTCTTTTCCTGAAGGAGCTGGGCAATCCTCTCCAAGACAACTTGTCGATCAATCGGCTTTGCCGCCGACTCCATCTTCAGGGCCTGAACCTTCTGGTTGAACTCGCACACCGCCGTCTCAAGAAGCTGGATCTGAGCAGACTGCTCTTGCGTGAGAACCAGCTCTGACGTCGCAGGAGCAGGAAGCCGCGGGGCAGCCGACCGAAGCCGCTTAAAACCTGAATTGATCAGGTCCGGAAGTTCGCCGACCTTTCCAATGATCTCGCTGATACGCACAGCCGACCACACAAACCAGACAATAACCGACCAGGCAAGACGCACCGGAAGAGCGAAGACCGTAAACCAACGATAACCTATGGAATCAAGCGGTACATTATTGGACGGCGGATTCGTCTTGATAAGAGCGTCACCAAGAGTTCCTTCAATCGCCGCCATGGGATACAGAAGCTTGGGCCAAAAACCTTCGGAGATCTTCTTGTGCCAAACCTGAAGGCTGAACTTGCCCATGAACAGGGCAAAGAACAGGTAGGCAAACGAAGTGAGAACCCAGTAATACCACGCCATGGCGCACTCCTCGGTGAGTTGTGAACGAGCAAAAGGAACTCGTCATAAAACCAAAAAAAAGGCTTTTCGTCAAGCCTTCCACTTTTCATAAAACAAAAAACAGCTCTTTCGAGTTGTTTTTGGTGGTGCGCGGGGAAGGGATCTCTCTGCTCGTCGAGCCGAGCTCGCCTGCGCTCACGACAACCTTCGGGTTTTCGTGAACTTTCCTCTACTCGAGGAAAACTCCCGTTTTCCTCCCCTTTCCCATTCGATCCCTGCACAATCAAAAACAGCTCTTTCGAGTTGTTTTTGGTGGTGCGCGGGGAAGGGATCGAACCTTCAACCGGATGTGTATAAGACATCTGCTCTACCATTGAGCTACCCGCGCGGAATATGCCAAAAATACGCGAAAAAACCCTCTCTGTCAAAATGACCCCTAACGATTGTGGATTCTCTCAGTCTCCTATATCATCCCCATATGAACCAATGGACCATTACGTCATCTGACGCAGGCGAACGCCTGGACGTGTTTTTAGTAACCTCCCTCCCCGATCTCTCTCGATCCGCCATCCAAAAGCTCATTAAGGAAGAAAAAATCAAAGTAAACGATAAAATCGTGTCTGTGCACCATTTTCTTAAAGAAAACGATGAAGTAACCCTAGGCGACTCATCCGCTTCGCCTAAAGTGCGCAAACACACAAATACGTCCTATTCTGCTGATATCCCCTCCCCAACCATCATCGAAGAGACGGCGGACTGGATCGTGATCAATAAACCCATCGGATTGCTCGCGCATCCAAATGGAAAAGAGCAAGAGCCAAGCTTGATCGACTGGCTCATGAAACACGATCCAAAAATCGGAAAAATCGGCGAAAATCCAGAACGTCCAGGCCTTGTGCATCGCCTTGATCGCGAGGTAAGTGGCCTTATGGTCATCGCAAAAACCGAAAACGCCTTTGAAAATCTCAAAGCGCAGTTCGCAGGCCACAAAATTCAAAAAAAGTACCTCGCGCTTGTACACGGTGAACTACCAAAAGAAGAAGACGACATCAAATTCCGTATTGCACGCTCTGCAACCTACGCTCGTATGGCCGCGCGCCCCAAAGAAGAAGACGAAGGCCGAGCTGCGTGGACCCACTATCGCGTACTCGAAAAATTCGTGGGCGCAACCCTCGTGGAATTAGAGATCTTTTCTGGTCGCACACACCAAATTCGCGCGCATCTACACGCCCTCGGCCACGGAGTTATGGGCGACGAGCTCTATGCGCATAAAAAAACGGATCGCAATGTCAAAGCACCGCGCCTTATGCTTCAAAGCACAGACCTTATGTTCCACGATCCAACCACCAATCAAGAAAAAAAGTTTCACCTTGATCCAGATCCATCTTTTCAAACG
>CAYUCD010000118.1:0-2204 GCA_964443265.1 uncultured Gammaproteobacteria bacterium
AAGATTAACCTTCGTCATTAGGACCCTCCGAGACTAGGAGGTTGATAGGTGATAGGTGTAAGAGCCGCAAGGTTTTGAGCCAAGTCATACTAATAGTCCGATGCTTCGGCCATTCAGGTCGAAGATTGCAAACACAATGTGTGTTTCTACGAAATAAAGAGAGAAAATTTGCCTTGCACATATACGTATTGATTCTAAATTGAGCCTTCGATTTTTCGTTGCGATTGTTCGTGATGAAAGACCGGTGGCCCAAGCGATGAGGTCACACCCGTTCCCATCCCGAACACGGAAGTTAAGCTCATCAGCAGCGATGGTACTTGGACCCAACCCGGTCCTGGGAGAGTAGCCCGCTGCCGGACTATCAATAAACCGCTTTAACGAGCGGTTTTTTGTTTGATATAAAAAAGCCCCGCCTGGTGAGAGGTGGGGTTGAGAAGAAGGGAAGGAGCTACTCTTTGACGTATTCCTTGAGCGGATCCACGAGCTCGAGGATGTCCAGACGGGGCGTCAGCGCCTTGAGTGTCGGGATCCAGCCGCGAATCCGGTCCTTCTCTGTGTTGAAGAGCTCAATGCTTGTGAGAATCGCCACGAGCGACTTGATTCCGCCCATGTGTCCGAGCATCACGGCTCTTGCGGGATTCATTCTTCCTCCGCCGTCTCGTTCGTGCCAGCGGTTCGCCTCGGAGACTTCCTCAGCGATTTGCTTCAGGATCGCTTCGATGATTTCTCTTCTCATGGGGCCTCCATGGTGTGATGAAAGGGCACCTTTTTTTAGCAATTATAGGCCAAAAAGTCAATGAATGTGTTTTTGAGTTTGGATCAACGAATCGCGACGAGTATACTGTTTGGACATGGACCTTATTTTGTTGAAAGAAACGCTTTTGAAAAAAACGCGACAAGCGATTTCGGACGACGACCCGTCGCATGATTTTCATCACGCGAAACGCATTTGTGCGCTTGCAGAACGCATCGCGAAAGCTGAAAAAGCAGATTTGGAGATCGTGATTCCGTCTGCGCTGTTTCATGATGCAGTGAATTATCAAAAAAATGATCCGCGAACGTTGCGCGCGCCAGAAGAGAGTGCGGAATTGATTGCGAAGATTTTAAAAAAGATAAAAGATTACCCGCCGAAAAAAATTAAGGCCGTGGTGACGGCGATTTGCCAGTGTTCTTTTTCGCGGGGGATTATGCCAAAGACGATTGAAGGAAAAATTTTGCAGGATGCGGATCGGTTGGAAGCGACGGGTGCGATTTCGATTATGCGCACGTTTGCATCTACTGGATGTATGCAACGACCGTTCTATTCTCCAGAGGATCCTTTTTGTATTCATCGCGAACCTACGCCAAAACAATACGCTTTAGACTTGTTTTATGCGCGACTCCTGAAAGTTGGCGCGTTAATGCATACCAAATTGGGACGAAAGCTGGCGAAACCAAGAACAAAGTTTTTACAAAAGTTTTTGAAAGAGTTGAAGGTAGAGTTGGGGGAGTCGTAGAAAAAAATCAAAAACCAGCCCGAGTGGCTGGTTTTTTGAAATGCTGTTCGTTGTTTATCCGCGCTTTGATTTTTCGTATTCGTCCAACTTAAGTCCGAGGTTCTGCAAAGCAGACTCCTTATAGGGCATTTGAACGGTTTTTTCTGCTTTTTTTAGTATGGTGCGCGCGGCTGCAAACAGTGGCGAAGTATCTACGCCAACAGCACGTGCGTCTCGCGCTGTGTATATTAGCGCTAAATTGATCCGATCGTTTCCATCCTTTAAATTAAACGGTAGAGACTCGCCAGGCTCGCAGGCCTTTAAAGCTTCTGTTAGTTCTGCGATGGCTTTTTCAAATAGCGGCTTCATTTCTTGTCCTAATTCCGCTTTTTTGTCTTGTTGGATTTGAGATCGGTTTCCCGCGCTCCAATCTGGTGATTCCATGGCTTTTATTCCTGCTACGCGATCTACTGATCTTGAAATTCCGTCTGACATTGCAAAGCTTTCTCCGGCTATTTTTTGAGCGATTTCTTTCTGTAGGGCTCGTGTATCTTCTGGAGATTTTCTACCTTCTTTTGTTTCTGTTTTTTCTTTTAGGGCTTGATAGGTAGAGATTTTATTCTCCTTAACCCATGCGATTGCCTCGACGCGTACTTTGTCATTTCGCATCATGGCTGTTATAGCCTCAAGATCGTAATTTATTCCTGCGCGGTCCGTGGCCAGTGCCTT
>CAYUCD010000119.1:0-2135 GCA_964443265.1 uncultured Gammaproteobacteria bacterium
TTCTGAAATTGCTTTTGTCCCCGTGACGGGCGGCCGACTGTTAGGGGGCGGAACAGGTTGTTGGCGTCGGCGTGAACGCCCGTGGAATTCGTTTTGTTGGCTTGGTTCGGGGTTTAGTCAAGTGCATGGAACGCTTGCAATTCAATGTCATGAAACCTTGATCGAACAATGGAAACCTTGGCTGACAGAAGAGGGACTGCGCGCTTTTCACGAACAAGAACAACAAGAACGCACGTTGTTTCACTATCCGCCGTCTGTGCGACTTGTGAAGGCACTTGTCACAGGAACCGAGAAGGACGCGCAACAATTTGAAGCGAGTATTCGCGCGCTTCCCCTGTGTCTTGAGCGACGCGGACCGTTTCCTGTTGCGTTTCGCGCGCACTCGCGTCAAGCTCGGTTTGTGTTCCACCTGGTCTTTCCCACAGAAACCACGGAACAACAGCTCGTTTCCATGCTTTCCCCGTTTGTGTCTCGTGCTATCTTTGACCTTGACCCAATCGCTTTTTTCAAGTAATATTCTCTTTTTCTATGGAATCCCTTCAGATCTTGAAAGAACCAACACCAAGCCTGCGACAACCATCGCAGGAATTGAGCGTGGAAGAAATTACCACACCGGCGTTTCAGACTTTTTTGGATCAGCTCACATTGACCATGAACCTGTCTGATGGCGTTGGTATTGCGGCTCCACAAATTGGACGCAATATCCGCGCGATTGTCGTTCAACTGCCGACGGGACCAGAATGTTTTATTAATCCAGAAATCACGAAGACATCTTCCAAGACGGTTGAAAGCGAGGAAGGATGTTTGAGCGTGCCAGGTAAATTCGGCATTGTGGATCGGTTCACAAAAATCTCTGTTCGCGCCATGAATCGCCACGGACGCCGCATTTCTTTTGAAGCCAAAAAATTTCCTGCGATTGTATTTCAACACGAGATTGATCATTTGAATGGTATTTTGTTTATTGATAAAGCAAAGAAAATCGTGAAGACGAGTAAAAACTCGATCTAATCCTATGCAACCTATCCGCGTTCTTTTTTACGGCACATCTTCGTTTGCTGTTCCGATTCTTTCCACGCTCGCGCAAGACGAACGTTTTGCGTTGGTTGGCGTGGTCACGCAACCAGATCGACCTGTTGGCCGACACGCGGAAGTTCAGGCATCGCCCATCAAAGAACGCGCGTTGGAATTAAAGCTTCCTGTGCTTCAGTTTGAAACCGTGAAAAGCGACGAAGCATTTGAAGCCTTGCAAAAAGTTGAAGCAGACGTGGCTGTGGTCGCAAGCTTTGGACAGATCATTCCAAACCGCGTTTTGACATTGCCTGCACATGGCATGGTGAATGTGCACGGCTCGCTTTTGCCTGCGTATCGCGGGTCTTCTCCAATTGCTGCAGCGATCAAAAATGGCGATACAGAAACAGGCGTCACGATCATGCAAATGGATGACAAGATGGATCATGGCCCAACGCTCGCGTTTGCGAAAGAAGCGATTTTACCTACTGACACAACGTCCTCGCTTGAAAAGCGCTTGGCTATTTTGGGGGCGAAGACTTTGCCTGATATTTTATTTCAGTACGTAAACGGAACGATCAAACCGACAGAACAGGATCATACCAAAGCAACGGTCGTGAAACTTTTATCACGCGAGGATGGACAAATTGACTGGACGCAAAACGCGGATGCGCTGGAACGACAAGTGCGCGCGTTTTGTCCTTGGCCTGGAACGTTTACGCTCGTGGATGGAAAACGCCTCAAAATTTTTAAAACGATGATTGGTCAAACCTTTGACCTTGCTTCTGGTTCGCAGGTGATTGATGAAGGTCTTCCGGCCATTGTGTGCGGAGATCATCGCGCTTTGCGCCTTGTGGAAGTACAACCAGAAGGAAAGAATTTAATGGATGGCAGTGCGTATCTTGCTGGGCATCCAAATTGGAAATAAAAAAAGACCACCCGTCGCTATCCCCCTCCGTGTGAAACTTCGGGGGATCTTCGAAAGCTAAGGGTGGCTGAAGAAAAGAAGGTGTGAGAAAGAGCTAGTTGTGACTGGGCTGAGTTTGGGGCTCTTCGATCCCGCTCTCCAAGAGCCGGAACATGTCCTCGAACGAAAGGCGCTCCATCATCTCTTCCACGAACGTACT
>CAYUCD010000120.1:0-2131 GCA_964443265.1 uncultured Gammaproteobacteria bacterium
ACAACCTCAGCCTGCTTAAATGAATTACGCGGTACATTCTCAACAGAAAACCCAATATTGGAGGTAAAGAAAGATGGACCCTCCGCATGGCGTGTACATCATCTCCGAAGACTTGAGCATTCTGCTCAAGGATTGGTCAAAACGCGCCTTCGGACGCGAATTTGATCTAGACTATGCGGGCATCCTTGAGAAGCTCGCTAAAGCCATCAGGACAGGAAACGCCTTCGATGTTGTAACCATTTCAGAGAACGCGATCAGCGAGGGAATACGATCGCTCCTGAAAGAAGGCTCCCGCCCAATCGTGAGCGTAGACCCGGTCTATGTTCCGAGTGGTGATCAGGTACACATGCTTCACGTGACGCGTTGTGTAAAGTGCATCGGACGAGACTTCGAAGAATCGGGTGAACTCTTCTCCCGTCACGGTCATCCGGCCATCGAAGTACAGATCCAAAGGCTTGCACAATATCTTCGTGCGAATGCGACGCAAATCGCAGAAGTCGATCTAGCGGACGACGTCGTGTTCAGCGGCGGAGTGATCAAGAAGGTCATTGGCGAGCTAGCCAAAAAAAACATCCGTGTTCGTCGTGTTGTTTGCGGCATCGCTGTCGTGGCAAGCAAGGACCCGTTCCAAATCTGCCACGACCTGGGGACAGAGCTCTGCGCAGCAATTAGGTTTCCACGCAATCCCAACGAAGTCGTCGTGGACGAAATCTGCGAACGCGATTTCTTCGTCTTTGCGCCCATGTGCGGAAGGACGCTGTTCGGAGCAGAAAACAACATCGGCGTCCCCTACCTCAAACCATTTGGGGAAACGGGAAAATGGGCTTCGTTCGACCAGGACGAAAACGACGATGCAGTTTCTCAGCGCCTTCTCAGGCTGAACGTAGAGATCCTTGAGCAGATGGAACTGCAGTTGGGCCGGTCTATCCGGTTCCAAGACCTCGACCGTCAACCTCACGGGGTACGAAACCCCGAAATCGCCAGTGAAGAGCTTCTTCTTCATCTGCGCTCTTTCCTTCATGCATGACCACTAACACCTTGAGGCACATCACTCTGATCTGCCTCTTTTTCTTGCCAAAAAGTAAACTTTATCCACAGACAAACAAAAAAGAGCCTACTTGTAGGCTCTTTTTACGTATAGAACAAAAACAGAACAATGTGCTATCCTATAAGCGCAAACAAAAACCCCGTCGCATGACGGGGAAATCCTCTGGGGGTGTCGTCCAATTGGTCAGGACGAGAGCGTGAGACCTCTGTATCCAGGTTCAAATCCTGGCATCCCCGCCATAGGAAGACGTGCGTAACCCGCGCGTCTTTTATAAACCATACCGAGAATAAGATGCGCTGTCAAAAATTAATATGCAACAGGCGGCTTAGGAGCCAAGACTTGCACATCCCACCAAGCCTTCAAACTTGCGCCAATGTCCCGAACCACAAAATAAAAAATGCGTTGATAGGAATGCCGATCCGCCACAACACCCTGTGCATCCATACCAAAGGAAGAACAAAGATAAAGCGCGCGACCTAAATGAAAACGCTGGGTCACGATCACGGCCTTTTGAATGTTGTAGACCTCTACAGCCCGCTTACAGCTTTCGTATGTACGATAGCCATGCCCATCTACCAAAATATCAGTAGATGTCACGCCAGCCTCTTGAGCAATCCGTGCCATCACAGCAACCTCATCAATATGAAACAATCCATCATCCCCTGTCATCAAAAGCTTTTGAACCTTTCCTTGTTTATAAAGATCAATCGCTGTCTCTACACGATCGCGTAACGCATCCGAAGCCTCTCCGCTTTGCGTCACGCTAGCACCAAGAACAATCGCAAAAGGCGCCTTCACGTCATTAGTTGAGACGATCCGCGAGACAAAACGAAATTGGACGAATGCGATCAAGCCAATCATAAACACCCCCATCAAAAGAAGAGCGCGGAAAGAGAGAGCGAAAATGCGGCGCATAATTAATTACGGATTCAAATCTGGACGATCCACGAGCTGAGGCTGAATCCCTGTCCCCTGCCCTGTCACGCGAATAACATCTTTATCAATCTTCATTAATTCTTTGCTCGCAGAATTATATTGATTGACCGTTGTCCCCAAATGTTTGCCCACAGCTTGAAAATACTG
>CAYUCD010000121.1:0-2126 GCA_964443265.1 uncultured Gammaproteobacteria bacterium
AAGAACAAGGGAAATCGCCTGCAGACATTGCAAAAGAAATTGCAGAAAATCTCACGGTCAAAATAAGCGACATGGAGCCTGTTCAATGTGCAGGACCATACGTTAATTTCACGCTCAAAACAGGGGATGCGGTTCATCGCGTGATTGCGGATATTGAAATGGCTTCAGATGCGTATGGGTTTCATGAAGATGGCGGAGGCCGCGAAGTGCTTTTGGAATACGCGCAACCCAACACACATAAAGAAATACACGTAGGTCATTTGCGTAACCTCGTGCTTGGTACGTCCCTCAGCCATTTGCTAACCGCTGGAGGCTGGCAGGTTGTTAACATGAGCTATCACGGAGATGTGGGCGCCCACGTCGCAAAGTGTCTCTGGTATTTTGTTTCATCGCAGGATTTAGCCGTGCGCACGTTTTCTTCTGAACAAGCTGATCGTCTCATCGCAGGATTATCCGAAGAAGATAAAACCGGAAAGTTTCTTGGAGCCATCTACACAAAAGCGTCAAAAGCCCTGGAAGAAAATCCAGATGCAAAAGAAGATGTCTCGTTCGTTCAACAACAATTAGAAGCACATGAGCCAGCCTGGGAAAAACTCTGGCGCGAAACGCGACGCTGGTCTTTGGATGAAATGAAAACCGTGTTTGATGAATTAGGCGTGGTGATTCATCGCCAGTATTTAGAATCAGAAGTCGTGGATCGAGGCCAAGCCATGGTGGACGAATTGCTCGAAAAGGGAATTGCTAAAGAAAGCCAGGGAGCCATTGTCGTGGATTTGGAGGAAAAGAAGCTCGGATTCTTTCTGATCCGAAAATCAGACGGAACATCGTTGTACGCAACAAAGGATCTTGCGCTGGCAGAAAAAAAGTTCGAGGAATATCCAGGAGCTGCGCGAAGCCTCATGGTCGTGGACAATCGTCAGTCGTTCTATTTCAAACAATTGTTCGAAACGCTTCAGCAAATGGGTTTTGATAAGCCCATGCAGTTCGTTGGTTATGATTTCGTGACTTTAAAATCAGGGGCTATGTCGAGCCGAGAGGGGAACGTGGTCACGTATGAGTCCTTTCGAGACGAAATGCTCGCCTACGCCAAGCAGGAGGTTCTAAAGCGTCACGCAGAGGACGGCTGGTCTCGTGGTCAGGTAGAAGATGTGGCGTGGAGACTGGTGATGGGAGGCATGAAGTTTGCCATGCTCAAACAAGATAACGATCGTGTGTTTGTCTTTGATTTAGAGCAGGCGTTGTCATTTGAAGGTGCCACAGGTCCATACTGCCAATATGCAGCCACGCGTTTGAGCGCCATTCTCAAAAAATCAGGCTGGAGTGGAGCAAAGAGCGACAAGCTCACACGCGAGTTTAGCCATCCGTCAGAAAAAGCCCTGGCCCTCATTCTCGCCTCCTTTCCATCCAAAGTTGAACAAGCAGCAAAAGAACTTCGCCCATCCATCATTGCGCAGTGGTGTTTAGAGGCATCTCAGCGCGTGAGTGATTTCTACCGTGATGTGCACGTGCTGACATCAGAAGGGGATTTAAAAGAAGGTCGAGAGCGCTTGGCTGTTGTGGCGCGCTCCGTTCTCGAAAAAGGCTTAGCTTTGCTGGGGATTTCCCTTCCAGACCACATGTAGGAAGAAAATAACAAGAAGATCGCCTGTCCCTTGCCAAAACAGGCGATTTTTGATATTCTGTGACTCTTCCAGAAAACAACGTGCAGAGACAAGAGGAGGACTGCATGCGTGCATGGAACTGGTTCATGGGGCTGTTTTCCAGACGAGTCTGTATTCCGGAATCGATTGTCCGCGAGCTGCATCGCCGGCAAGAAGAAGACGAGGAAGATCAGAAGAAGCGCGAGCGTGAGCGCTGCCTGGAAAGGCGCTGGAGCCTTCGAAAGGCGCGGGCGAGCAAGCTCTGGAACGCAGAGAGCAGGAACGTGGCCTTCGATAAAATGGGGACGACGAGCTTCCGGCTGTGGGTGAATAGCCTCGTACTTCCCGACCCATTCGAGGAGGGAGAGGCTCGAGGGCTGTTTCTCATCACGCCCGTGAACGAACGAGAGTTGGGAGAGCGCATTGGACTCAAGCGCGGCGACGAGATGTTCGTGACGATGCTCGCGCGTCACGCCCAGCACGCGC
>CAYUCD010000122.1:0-2113 GCA_964443265.1 uncultured Gammaproteobacteria bacterium
GCCACCTGGAACCACGATTTCTTCTCCAACAACCAGCGTACGCGTTGGCGTGAGCTGATTCATTGTGTTGATCTCTTCTGTATTAGCCTTATATAAGGAGGCGATCTTTTGAACCGTATCTCCCTTTTTCACGGTATGCAGAACTCCGGATACTGGTGGAATTTTGAGCGCGTCGCCTGGCTTGATCGCTGCGCGGCTTGTCAGCTTATTTGCCCAAATAATCGTTCCTGCATTCACGCCAAAGCGCGTAGCGATAGAACCGACCGTATCCCCTGCTTTAACTGTATAGGTTTCTGTTTTTGTCCGATTTAATACCACAACAGTTCCTGGAATACCCGGCTCTGTTGCGCCTGGCACAATCGCGATGCTTCCTGGAATGTTTGCATCTGCAATGAGCGGCTCTCCTTCGTCTCCCATGTCGTAATCAAAATCAATCCCTGGCAAGGCTTGAATCGTCCCTTGTCCAAAGTAGCTCATGGGTTTTGCCTGCGGTTCTGAAGCGCCTGTTTCTTCGACAATGTCGTCTCGTCCATCTGTGACAAGCGCGTATAGGACAGAGCGACGACCTACGTCAGAGGCAACGGCGCGTTTTGTTTGTAATTGAGTTCCAACTGTAACCAAAGCGATCGCCACGAGCGCGATATGAAATACGTATCGGTTAGTAAAGACGAGAAAGAAGAGGCCACGCGCTGAAGCGAGGGCTCGACTTGTTCGGATTTTGAGCAAGACAATAAAAGAATAGATGGGAAAAATGATGGCCTTGGCAAGAAGGCGCAATGCCCATCCCAATCCTTTGCCGACTGGGCGTAAGCCTTTTGCCATCCATCCAAATCCAACACCAAGCCCACGCAGAAATGCGAGAGCGATCTTTGTCCAAAGACGCTGAAATTTCGTAGGTATATGTTTGAGCTCCTTATTTATAGAGATCAGCAAACCTTCCTCTTTGCCCATCTCTTTGTCCTCCTTCTTGAATCCGTTTTTGGATTCAGAGAACAGGGTTAACAGTATCAATAAACCTTCAAGCGGTCAATGGTTAAAACCTCTTTTTTGGCTTTGTGTAGCCAATAATCTTTGGTCTAAAAACCCTGGTTTTGGCTTGACCGACTCGTCTTTTCTTGCTACGGTTTTTTTGCGCAAAAATCTCGATCTCTTACAACCGGACAGGAGGCGATCATGACCCAAGGACGCGTTTTCTTCATGCGTGTGATCGGAGGCATCACGCACGTGATGCTCAGAGAGGATGCGGAGCGATGTGCGATCGCCAAGCAGTCGGGTGGCGATATCCGTCGTCTCCATCCTCACATCTTCCGCTTCTACGACAAGGACATCCTGGACAGGGAGCCGGCCAAGGCCAAGCTCTACTGCGACGGCTCCATCACCATGTTCCATCTCCTGCTCCAGCAAGGCGGTCACATCGTCCAGATGGACATGGCTGGCGTGTGGAGGGATCGGGTTCCATTCCAGGACGGACTCGACAAGGTGATCACGCCGGAGGATATCTCGATGGTCAATTCGCTCGACGACGTTGTCGAGGTGTTTGGCCACGGGATCATGAACCAGGTCGCTGAGCCCCACTCCTCCACCCCGCCTCCTTCTTCGGCCAAGTAGCGCTCTCGTACGTCCTTTCATCTTTCCCTGTCAGCAGCTTGTCTGCTGACTTTTTTTATTCTGGACTGGATTCCCGCCTTCGCGGGAATGACAAAAGGGAGCGTGACTTTTTTATTGTCGATATTGTAAAGCTTCGGCAATATGGCCCATTTGTACGATTTCTTGAGCTTCGAGGTCTGCGATCGTTTGCGATACTTTAAGCAGGCGAAAATAGGCGCGCGCAGAAAGACGGTGACGATCGACTGCGTGGCGTAGCAACTCTTTTGCTTCTTCAGAGAGTTTGATGAGACGGCGCACTTGATCGCTCGACATTTCTGCATTGGTTCGAATGCGCGTGCCTTTGAGACGTTCGGCTTGGCGATCACGCGCTTTTTCTACACGGATACGAATGTCAGCGCTGGATTCTGCTTCGGCCTTTTCTGTGAGTTCGGCGGTTTTCACTTTTGGCACTTCAATAAATAAATCAAGACGATCTAACAGCGGACCGCTTAAACGCTTTCGATAT
>CAYUCD010000123.1:0-2082 GCA_964443265.1 uncultured Gammaproteobacteria bacterium
TTCAGGGACCGCTTGGCGCAGGAAAAACAACCCTCATTCAACATCTTGCGAAGCTCCTGGGCGCAGACAAACAACCAAAAAGCCCTACATTTTCTTTGTTAAAGACATATACGCTTTCCCATGCGACATTAAAGCGATTGGTTCATGTGGACGCGTATCGCATTGAACGCGAAGAAGATCTTTTGCCCTTGGATTTGGATGAAGAGCTTTCGATTCCTGGGACGATTCTTGCGATTGAGTGGCCTGAACAGATTCAACATTGGCTCCAGGAGCGCAAATCCGTTTTGCGCGTGGACATTGTTCCAAAAAACCAGGACGATCGCCTGGTTTTGATTCACGATTAAATTATTTCTACCACTCAGTGAGATAGCGGAGCGTTTGGCGCGCGGTTTCTTCCCAGGTAAAGCGTTTGACCCACACTTCTCCGCGCTTGATCAATTCTTCCCGTGAAAGCGGTTCATTAAGCATGTGTTCCATGTGCCATGCGCAGGTTTCTGGATCGCCTGGTTCAAACCACAACGCGTTTTCAATGCCCACCACTTCTGGAAGCGAGGCGGCCCGTGAACAGATAACCGGACAACCGCAGGCCATGGCTTCGAGCGGGGTTAATCCAAAGCCTTCGTACCAAGATGGATGAACGAGCGCGACCGCACCAGACAAGAGTGCGGCTTTTTCTTCTTCGCTCACATACCCGATCAAGTGGACGAACTTTTGGATTTTTTCATCTGCGGCTAAGCGCTCAATTTCTTCATAACCTGCACCTGGCTGACCCACGAGAACGAGGTTGGTGTCATCGTCTTTTCCTTGTTGTTCTTTGAAGATCGCGAACGCCTGCAAGAGGGTCGTGACGTTTTTCTTGCGCTCAAGCCGGCCAATGAACACAAAGTATTTACCGTGTATTTGCCATGCGTCGAGTAATTCTTGGATACGTTCTGGACGCGCTGGTTTGAGATGTTTTGTTTCCATGCCTAAGTGCGTGACGCAGACTTTATCTGGGTTCACGCCGTAGGACTCGACGAGTTCTTGTTTTGAAAAACCAGAGACCGTAATAATACGATCTGCGCGCTTCACAATGTCTTTTGTGCTCCACTCGTGATACTGCACTTGGCGCGGTTTGTAGAGTTGCGGAAAATGATGAAAGGCAATGTCGTGGATCGTGACGACGGAACGCTTTGGAATGACACGAGGAAGAACGTGCGCTGGAACGAATAAAACTTCTGGCGGACGAAACATCATTTCGAGCGAGAGGCGCGCTTGGGTCCAGAGATATTTTGGAGGCCAGGCCAAACGACGTTCGTGCCAATTGCGCGGACCTTTTTCCAAGCCCTGCGAGAGGATTTCGTTTGAATATAACAACCAGGAATGCAAAGACGCTTCTGGAAGAAGTTTGAGATTTTGAATGAGGTGGTAGGCATACCACTCCACACCGGTTTTTTGGAGGCGGTTGGCACGCGAGGCCTCAATGCCGATTAACATGAAGAAATAATAGCACACGAAGCTGAGTCCTGCCCTCACATCCATCTGTCATCCCGCACTTGATGCGGGATCCATCCGTTCATAAGAAAGATCTTCGCCTTCCCGGCGAGGGGTCACTTTTTAGAAAAGTGACGTAAAAGCGCCAGCCAAACCCACTCGCCGGGAAATAGGCATTCGCCTCGCGCGCTTCCGCGTCGAGCGCGACAAGCTCCAGTCACTCGTCTCAAGCCTATGTTCCCTTCGGCTCGGGGTTTATGCTGGCAATTTTTAGCGGGAAATAAAAAACGTCCGCAGAAGGCACCCAGGGTGGATGCGCAACTGCGGACGATAAGGGAAAGAACTACGAGAGGATGCAGGCTTCCTTGGGCTCCTCGGGGATTTCGGAGGTCGGGACACCCAGCTCGATGAGCCGCTCCCTGATCAGAGCACGCCCGTAGTTGATGCAGGCGATGTGTCCCACGAGAACCTTGAGAAGTGGGATGTTCTCGCACTTCTTAATTTCTAGGTTTGAGTAAACCTTTTCATTCTTCTTCCTCTCCACGCACTTGTTCAGCACGCTGAGCAACCTTTCCGGGCTCAACTTGTTGACCGCCCACCACTGCGCGT
>CAYUCD010000124.1:0-2079 GCA_964443265.1 uncultured Gammaproteobacteria bacterium
AAACTGACCATACGTTCGTTTTATTGGAACAGGATCCTGATCAATCTCCATTTCGAGACGTCTCTTCGGTTGAGCATGTTCGGGCGAATTTCCCTTGGTATGGGCTTGCAGAGCAAAGACGGTTGCCTAAGGCTTTGCGAGAAGCGAAAGCTGATTTGGTCCATTTCCCTCATTGGAATGTGCCGTTTTGGTTTGAGGGTAAATCCATTTTAACGGTTCATGATTTATTACTTCGATCTCAGCCTATGAGCGCGAAGGCTTCCACGCGTTCACCGCTTCTTGCTTGGTCAAAGCGCATGGGTTATCGCACGCTTTTACGACGTAGCATGGATCGCGCGGGAAAGGTTTTAGTTCCAACCGAAGCGGTGAAGGCGGAGATTCATCGTTTTTATCCACTTTTAGATTATAAGGTTGTTGTGACAGGCGAGGGGATCACGGATTTACCCGCTCCGGATTTTAAACATGTTCCGAAGACACCTTTTTGCTTTTATGTGGGGAGTGCTTATCCACATAAGCGACTCGATCTTCTTTTGGAAAGTTGGTTGGCTCTTGCGTCTAAAACAGGGGATAGACAGCTTGTCATCGCTGGAGAGGAAGACGTGTTCATGAAACGTTTGCACGCGCTCGTTGAAAAGCGTGGTATTCCACGTGTTTTGTTTTTAGGTCGTGTGAGTGATTCGGAGCTTTCTGGGTTGTATCAAAAAGCGGATTTATTTGTTTTTCCTTCTTCGCATGAGGGATTTGGGCTTCCTCCATTAGAAGCGTTGGTTGCTGGTTGTCCGGTTTTAGCCTCTTCTATTCCTGCTTTGGAAGAAGTTTTGCCATCTGAAGGTGTTTTGTTCTTCCGAGCTGGAGACAAAAATGATATGATACGGACGCTAGACACGGCCTTGAATCAGCTGTCGATTTTAAAGGTTGGCGCACGTACAGGAGCTCAGGAAGTTTTAGATCGTTGGACATGGCGTCGAACTGCTGAAATCACGGTTGATACCTACGAACGTGTTTTGCAAGCGTAATTTTCATGTCGCCTCTTTCTTCTGGAAAGAAAAAAAAGTTACAGGCCAAAGGAGGAAAAAAACCTAAGGCTGTTTTTTCGTTGGAAGACCAACTTTCAAAAGTTTTAGAACAGGATGGCGTTCCGATTTCTGCGGTATCTGGCGTGTATCGAACGCTTAAACAAGCCAAAGAAACAGCAGACGCACAACGAGCATCAGAGCCGATTCTTTGTGTGGAAGATTCTATTCGTGCGAAAGACGTTACCTTGGTTCAACAGGTGTGCGCGATGTCTGATGGTCATATTGCGAAACGTGTTGGTATCCGTTTTGCTCCGCACGATCCAAGTGCTTATGTTCTTTCTGTTCGTCAGCAACAGCCTGTAGAATCTGACTTTCAAGGTGATGAGGATGTTGCAGAAGATATTGAAGCTCTGATTCCTGCTTGGGTCGCTCCATATGAACCGCCGCCTTCTTTGGAAGGGCTGGTTGTTGAAGCGAAAGATTTATTTGTGGATGAGCTTGATCCTTTGGTTTTTCATTCGCAATTTACGCCCGGAGATGCGAAGACGGCTTATCGAGCTCAGTATGGATGGTGGGCGCGCTTGTTTTCTCCGTTTATTCGCTGGGAGCTCAAAACATCTTCTTCGGAAAAACAGGCAGTTTCTGTTTTAGAATCTTCCATTCCTTTAGAGCAAGAGGTCACAGAAGTTCCTTGGGAAACGCCGGTTTTAATCCCACGTCTGCATGTTCAACGTGTTTTGGTTGGTTTCCTTTCTCTCTTTTTGTTGATTTCTTTACCTGCTACGGCCATTACGCTTTCGCGTTCTTTTAATGCTTCTTTTAAACAGATTAAGACCAATAGCGAGTTAGCGCTTACAGACATGAAGAATGCGCTTGGATCCTCTGGTTCTGCGCAGTCTCAAGCTTTGAAGCAAGCTTCTGTGCGTTTCCGTGCGGCAGATCAGGCGCTGACACAGGTGAATACGATTGCATTAGCTATCACACAATCGATTCCTGAGACGCGTGATTTGTATCAGAGCGCTCGTGCGCTTTTAGGGGCCGGAGATCGTTCGGCGCAAGCAGC
>CAYUCD010000125.1:0-2011 GCA_964443265.1 uncultured Gammaproteobacteria bacterium
CAAAAACAGGATGCAAAGAGTGCACGAGACACCTTGCTTACGTTGCGCGTTCCGGTTGAGGCTAAGTCCATACATCTTTCTCTTGCTCTTGCGTTTCAGGGGTTTATCGATCAAGAATCTTCTGCGCGGGTAGCTCTTGAGCGCGCTCGTGCTGAATTCCTTCGTTTTTCTCCTTAAATTTATGCCTCCTCTTCCTCCTCCATCTTCTACTGCTGCACGACCAGATCCGGCTCTCTTGCAAAAACAGCGTGTTGGAAAAAATACGTTCGTTGTTCTTCTGATCGAGATTGTCCTTGTCATCCTTGTTCTCGCTGTTCCTTTTTATTTTATTATTCGTTCCGGCGTTTTACAGATTCCGGGTTTTTCTTGGTTGTATCACGCACCTGTTCCGACGCGCGTTGTTTCTGTAACGGGAACGCTTTCCTCTGCGGGTTTTGTCCGTTTATTGGAAACGAAGTTGCGCAATAGCGTGGCATTAGCCCCATCGTCCATTGATCATCAAGTTGTTTTTCGTGACGCGGAATTAACTGCTGCGTTTCGTGGAATTCTTGCAGAGCCGCTTCGTCGTTCTGGATTTCAAGCTCAGGATCTTCAAGCGCTTGTTGTTCCCGGAGGTTTTGAACTTTCTGGAAAATTAACACGCTCTGTTTTGCACGTGGATGCGATTGTTCGCGCTAGTCTTGAAACAAAAGGCCGTTCAGTTCAGCTTGTGCCTGTGTCTGTTCGTTTGGGCCAGCTTACGGTTCCGGTTTCCACCTTTGTTTGGTTTATTCGTGAGCTTACGGGTATGGATGCTTCCCGATTTGATTTAGCGTTTGGGAATTTGCCGATCGAGTCTGTTGTGGCTGAATCTGGTCAATTGCGTTTGCTTTTGCATCTCACGCAAGCTCCATGACACTTCTTTTTCTCCGGTTGCTTTCGTGGATCACGGGTTTTCTCGGGGTTGCTGCTGCGTTGTGGCAGTGGCGTGCGCCGCTCGAATATCCGTGGCCTATGTTTGTGTTTTTAGTTTGGTATTTTTTTGCGCTTTGTTTGCTGGGCGTTCGACGATTAGGTTGGCGCGATACCTTGGAAAAGGGGATTCCGTCTTTTCTTGCCCTCATCGCTTTAATTTTGGGTGCGCTTCTGGCAGAGAGTTCTTATGAACGGGGAGCTGTGACGGTTCTTTTTGGGCTGATTCCTTTTCTTGTTTTAGAACTTTTATTTTTGCTTTCTTTTGGTTCTCCACGTTATCCCGTCAACGCGCTTTCTCACGTGAATCTTTCCATGGTTCCGGTTGGGGCCTTTTTTCTTGGTTCTTCGCTTTCCGGTCTTTCGGTTTTTTTACGCACTCCTTTTTGGGTGCCTGCTCTTGCTTTTGCTTTTTTTTCTGCTCTTGGTTATTTTCTTACCTCTCATCCGTCGGCGGATCGTCGACATCGGCGTCGTTGGGGATTGCTTGGCGGATTTGTAGGCGTTCATGTTGGACTTCTCGGAGCTTTTCTTCCGCTCGGCATGTTTGCGCAGGGCGCTATCTCGGCTGTTTGTTTGGGGATTCCTTTACGCATTCGTCGCTATAGCCACGCGCCAAAACCTTCTCGAAAATTTGCCTGGGTGGAAGGCGTGCTTGCTGTGATTGTTACGATCGGACTTTTACTCTCCGCAAAGTGGGTATAAGGTATTTTTATATTATATGCTTTGGCCATTTTCCGAATATCGACAACCGTGGTTTGCTCTGACCTTTGGTCTTGTAAGCGGTTTGCTTGGCGGCGTTGCCGTTGTTTTTCTTTTCAACGCTTTTTTTCTTTCTCCGCGATTGGATCGTATTGAAACGCGATTGTTCGCTTCAACTCCTACGGTCACGTCCACTCCTTCTACTAATCAGAATGTCCAAGTGATTTCTGTTGAACAGCGTCGTAGTGTCACGCCTTTATATCCAGCTGTTTTTGCTTCACGCCGTCTTTCACCGGTTGTTGGATTGATTCGCAAAGCAAGCGTTCGTACGGGCGATGTGGCTACCGCAGGAGAGGAT
>CAYUCD010000126.1:0-1196 GCA_964443265.1 uncultured Gammaproteobacteria bacterium
TAGTATAGGGAAAAAAGGCTTTTTTGAAAACAGGCTTAGGAAAAAAATAAGGAGGCGTATAAACAAAAATACCAAGCCGATAGCAAGAAGAAATTGAAGTACTGGTAAACCAATTGCTATGATGCCACCGGTAACTATTGATCCCGGGACAACGGGGTTTCCGGGAATAATTGCCGTGAGTGCCACTAGAGCTCCTAGGGTTCCCCCAACCAAATTGCCCACAAATTCAGTAGTATTTATGCCGAGTAGTCTGTAAATATTCAAAGACTCACTTACTTGTGCATAATTTGGCAATAGGCCTCCCTGCACATAAAATGATTCTGGTGTTGTGAGGGTTGGCCAAAAAATGCTTTTATCTGGGGTGGGAAGTAGCCCTGTGGTTTTAAACATTGCTACGGCTAAGTACATGAGCAAATACATGATGTCAATCATGAATCCCACAATTGCATAAGAGAAGGTGATAAGAAGAAGGGTAAGGACAATCCTTGGGAGGGCGTTCTGAACCGTGACAACTGTTTTCGGATCAATTTTTCTTCGAAACATGACCATGAAACCAACTACTATCATCACTATAGCAAGCATAAAATAAGCTATATTGCGAAATACTTTCCACAAGGGAAGAAGTTTAGAAAATCCGGAGAAACCAATGCCTTGAGCGTGTACCTGTTTTGGTAGAAATCCAAGGGATTGTCCTGTGTCTTCGATCCAATACGCAATACTCGCTGGTGGTTGAGAATAAACACCATTTACCGCTCCGCCAATCAGCGCGAGTGGGCTTTTGCCGTAATAAAATACGCTTTTTTTATCAGTACTACAGCCAGTCAATAGACAAGCCCCGCGTCCTGCTAGAATGGCCTGGGAGTTAATGGAGTATACTTCTTTACTTGTCTGTCCTGCTTGAGATCGCTCGTCGACGATGGTGCCGATTTCTTCGGCGCTGGGGATTGGATTAAAACCCGATGTTGTTTGCGCATAGGCTGGCGAGGCAAAGCGAAGTCCAAAAAGGATAAGAATAAGAAAAAAACCCACACCAAAGCGCTTCATGATTTTAGTATGGGGGAAATGTGGCACGGGGTCAAGAAGGTCATTGGTAATGAAGGGTAATTGTAATTATTTCTATTGCCCGTGCATCTTCTCTAAAAATACATGCAGCTCTATATTTTCTATCGATGCGAAAACTAAAAAATCCCACAGAA
>CAYUCD010000126.1:1206-1795 GCA_964443265.1 uncultured Gammaproteobacteria bacterium
GCCTTTTTCTGCCTGCAGCTCGTCGAGCGCGGCGCTGAGGGTTTTGAGCAAAAAGCGTGCACTATTTCTCAAATTTTTTATGAAGATTCCACTTGATAATTCTTTTTTTAACATGCAAACCAATCGGCAGGATGGTAATCATGCGTATTACGAAAAATAATCACTTTTTTTTAAACCCTCTTCAAGATCTTTAAGAAACGTTTGGGAGTATTTTTTTGTTTTTTTGAAGTCTGCAAGGACCGCCGAGGCAGATTGTCCTTTTGGAGTAGGGGTAAAAGGAAATGTCGCAGCATCATTAAGGATGGTCGGTTTTGCACGTGCCAGGCGAAGAAGAGAACGAACAAGTTCACTGCGATTGGCAAATCCAAACTGTTGTACTAGTGAGTCGACGAAACTAACTTGTTCCTGTGGGAGAGAGATATTGATTGTGCTCATGGTGATATTATAGCAAGCCTTGGCAAGGTTTGTCAATACACGTAATTAGGCTCTGGATCACGCGCCGCTTGTTCCACCACGGTAAGTTGGTGGGGAGTGAGTAGAGTGTTCCCCATAATAAATATTAGAGCGCTCTCCGTCGATATGGGTCAAT
>CAYUCD010000127.1:0-1720 GCA_964443265.1 uncultured Gammaproteobacteria bacterium
ATACGAGATATCCACTCGTGACTGGAGTTCAGACGTGTGCTCTTCCGATCTAGGTAGCCACATCTTCGATGATCGTGAGCCCCGCAAGCTCCTGTAATTCTTTAAGCTTTCGGAACTCTCGAGGTGAGATATCAAACCCCACTTTTTCCTTCTGTGAGCCCCGAGACGGAAGTAGGCGAAGATGAGGCGGTTTCTCAAACACAAACATCTCGGTGTGTTCTTCTGTGACCCGTGCCGGAACCGTACCCTTGGGCAAATGGAGATACCAGTCGTACATCTCCAATGCTCGAACAAAGATCAGATGAAGATTGTTGATGCCGAGACGCTCCTGAAGCTTTTGCAACCGCTTCCAGTCTTTGTCAAAGGCGACATGACCGTGCATCTGTCTCCGCAAGAAACCAAACATGAGAATACCTGTAATAGCGAAACCGCCAAGACAGTGGAGCAACCAACCCGTCCACCCCGACGTACTAGACCAGGCCAATGGTAGGGCTATCACGCAAGCACCGACAGCGGAGACAAGCCACATGCGCATGTACGATTTCCAAAACGCGAGAGAGTTCATCGTAACCTCCCTTATTCGGTTGTCCAAAGGACTCGCGACTTTAAAGAACAAAAGCCGTTTTGTCAAGATAGACCTCTTCGTTATTTTTTTCTATGCCCCAAAAACCTCAAGATAAAGAAAAGGGAACACAAAGCAATAAAACTTCCAATAACAAGCCAAATTCTCAAAGATAAAAAAGGCTCCAGCGTTGAAGAAGTCGCCACAGAAATAATTGAAGAAGTTGGTTCTGGAAAAGTAACCAGCACAGTTGGCATATCCTTTGCTTCCGCAAAAATGTCTGGCCGATCATTCATCCAAGCTGCGTGGCGGCGATTCAACCACAATCCTGCTTGCTGTTCTGCCACCGTGGAAAGATCCCATGTCTCCCCTGCCACAAACCGCGCAAGCGCAAGATAAAGTTCTGACTCTGAATTATCGCGACAATCCGCCACAGCCTGGCAAGGCCCCTTCCAATGGTCCGAATAGACCAAAGCCAACTCTAACGCGTATTGAAGCGTTTTAGGGCGCGTAAGAGACCCATAGCGCAGAACTAGAGCCTTGTGTTCAGCATCGCGCCACGCCTTTTCAAAAGCCGGCAAAGGATCAAACGAGTGGCTCTCTAAAAACGCATAATTTGCCTGCGCCAAATTCTCCCAAGCGTCCGGGCTATCTGGATGCAGGATTGTTTCATATTTCGCTTGCGTGATGAGTCGCAAATCAGCCGTCTGCGCAAATGACGCAAAAGGAACGACCACAAACGCCGCACACACAAAACCTATGATCCATCGTTTCATCCCCTTCAGTATAGAACAAAAAGACCCGTCGCAAAACGGGTCTCTGATCTCAACGTTAAATTTTACAAGATAAAGTCTTCCACGCGCATCTTGAGCACCTTCGCAATACCAATCAACGTTTGAATCGTTGGATTCTTATTTGCGCCAGACTCGATCTTAATGATCGTGTTGTAATTCACCTTGGCAGAAACCGCCAATTCTTCGCGCGTAAGCTCTAAGGACAAGCGCTTTTTCTTCATTAAGGAACCAATTTTCGCGACCGTGTATTTGGGTAACTTCATAATATAAAAGAGAAACAATTTTTTATTGCGTTCAGCTTAGCCTAAGGCTCAAAACCCGTCAACCAGGCAAAAAAATAGCTCTATGCTAGGACATTCAGCAT
>CAYUCD010000128.1:0-1575 GCA_964443265.1 uncultured Gammaproteobacteria bacterium
TCCCTTGCCGTATGCTTGCTTTCCAAGCAAGTGCACTCGGCCACTATGCGACCTCTCCGTAACGAGAGAAAAAGCCTCTCGAAAACGCGGGAAGATGGTAACTGGAAATGCGCCAGAAGGCAAGTCCTGGTCTTGCCTTTTTCCACTCCCCATCCTTCTGCCCGTGTTTTAAACTACCTGCGTCTTATGGCCCTCACTCTTATCCTTGGTCCCATGAAAAGCGGCAAGTCTCTGGACCTGATCAGCTATTTTGCGCCATTCAAATACACCAACCGAACCTACGCCTTGTTTCAATCCGCACGCAATGTCCGCGATGCGCAAATCCAAACCCGCGATGGTATTATGATGGAGGCGAAAAAAGTTACCACCCTCGCAGAGGCACTCGGAAAAAATTACACAGCTATTGGCGTGGATGAGATTCACATGTTTCCAGGATCTGAAGCTCAGGTCGTGGAAAAGCTTTTACGTGAAGGAACAAAAGTCATTATCTCTGGATTAGACACAAATCCTTGGGGCGAGTTGTTCGACATCGTCAAACGACTCTTAGAACTTGGTCCACAAGAAGTTCGCTATCGTCGCGCCGCGTGTGATGACTGCCGTTGTCCAGATGCGATCTATACGCAGGTGTTGCGCAACGGTTCGCCGGTTGGACGTGATATGCCAGCCTCGATTCCAGACGACGGAACCTTCAGTTACAAGTCAGTTTGTCGTCAGTGTTTTGTGCGCGTGTAGAGGATCGACAAAGACACGGTTTTCTGCTACGCTTCTAGTATCGCCCAGGAATTGGGCCGATTTTGCTTTTCTATGGAACCAAAAATCATCATCAAAGGTGCGCGCGAGCATAACCTCAAAAACATCTCGCTTGAGCTCCCGCGCAACAAAATGATCGTGTTTACAGGCTTGTCCGGCTCGGGCAAGTCGAGTTTAGCGTTTGACACGATCTTTGCCGAAGGTCAGCGCCGTTACGTCGAATCTTTATCTGCGTATGCGCGCCAATTTTTAGGCCAGATGGACAAGCCAGACGTGGATGAGATCGAAGGATTGTCTCCAGCTATTTCCATTGATCAAAAAGGACACTCAGCCAATCCACGCTCAACCGTTGCCACGATCACGGAAATTTATGACTACATGCGCGTGTTGTATGCGCGTGTGGGAAAACCGCATTGTCCTATTTGTCGCAAACCTATTCGTCGCATGACAACCGATGAAATGGTCGACGCCTTGCTCAAACAAACCGTGACCATTCACGCAGGCGGAACCGCTTCCAAAAAAGCGGATGAGATTATGGTGCTGGCACCGCTCGTGCGCGGTCGAAAAGGGGAGTATCACCAATTGCTGCAAGATTTATACGAGGCAGGTTTTTTGCAAGCACGCGTGGATGGCAAAATCTACAATTTGCGCGAGCGCATTCCTTTGTCTCGCTATGGCCAGCATACAATCGAGTTGGTCGTTGACCGCGTTCCATTGGGCTGGCCCATCGAAGGTAATAAGCAACTTCGTTCGCGTTTAGCCGAGGCCATGGAAACAGCGCTCGATCGCGGTTCTGATTCTGTGCTTGCGATTTTGGATGATGGC
>CAYUCD010000129.1:0-1572 GCA_964443265.1 uncultured Gammaproteobacteria bacterium
GCCGCCAAAACAGGTTCTGCTAATAAGACAAGTCCAATAATACCAATAGCAAAACTCTGCAGATTATTTGCAAGATTCATAACCGCGACAGCCCCTGTTGAAAGAGCTGACGCAAGAACAAGTAAAACAACGAGATTGATCTGCGTAATCGCAAGACCAATCGTGCGCGGAGCCATGAGTTTCAAAATACGACGAACGCCCGGATCAGAAAAAGAAGGCCATGGAAAGGATCGAACGCCCAATCGAATCGCAACCGATGCTTGAGCCACAAGATGCAAAAGTGCACCCAAGACCACGCCATAGGCAAGTCCTGTAACGCCGAAAAAAGGCGTAAACACGAGCGCACCTAAAATAATGCCAATATTATAAAGGACCGGAGCAAGCGCAAACGGCAAAAAGCGACGAAGCGACTGCAACACGCCACCCATCACACCCGAAAGACCCAGAAGAACCGGGGACAAGCACATGATCTGAGAAAGGCGGATGGTCAGCGCTAAACGCTCCCCATCAAACCCAGGTGTCATCTGCGGCAAAAGCCATGGCGTGAGAAAAAATAAAACAATACTTGCAACACCCAACACAACCATCACAAGCGAAACAACGCGTGAAGCAAGCTCCATAGCCTGTGCTTTTCCACGTCGTTCAAAATAATCCGTAAACACCGGAATAAAGCCAGCGGTTAATGCCCCAACGATAATCAAATTATAAAGTAAATCTGGTAAACGAAACGCCGCATAATAAGCATCCAATTCTGCACCTGCGCCAAACGTGGACGCGAGAATACGATCGCGCAACACACCAACAAGGCGCGAGGCGAGCGACGCCGCACCCACAATAAAAGCCGCTGCAGAAAGACGATCCGTCTCCCCTTCCCACAAGCGTTTAAGAAATTGCCACATGCGCAAACAGGGTACGATAAAAAACGAGGAGCGTCACGTCTTTGGTTGTTCCCCAGAAGAATCTACATCGTGAAAATCACCCATGGAATATTCAAATGGTAAACGACGATAAGGCCCGCGCATCAAAATACGAATTTCAGCCCACATAAAACGCGTAGCCGTTTGAAGACGGCCATCGCGCTTCAAGCGACGAGAGGAAACCAAGATTTTTTGATCACGCAAAATACCAAAGCTGTGTCCGGCCTTACGCAATCGACGAACATATTCATGATCTTCCGCAAACACAACACCTTCATCAAATCCTTTGAGCTGTTCATGTGATGCGCGACGAACAAAAATACAAAACCCACCCGCATGAGGCAAGACATGCTCAAGCGCAACCGCATATCCGTCATAGACCGTATGAAAGACGCGATCCATCCACGCCCCGTCATACGTTGCAAGACGTGAAGTAGCGACCATAAGAGAACGCGCATCCATTTCCTGCACAGAGTTTCCAAGATAATGGGCGTTTGGCAACAACACATCCGCATCTAAAAAAAGGACAATCTCCCCTTGAGCAACCGCAGCACCTCGATTGCGGCCCGGCCCAGGCATACCACCCTCAACAACCCGCGCACCAAACGACGCGGCGATTTTTCGCGTATCATCCGTAGAGCCAGCATCTGCCACA
>CAYUCD010000130.1:0-1552 GCA_964443265.1 uncultured Gammaproteobacteria bacterium
GAAAAGGACGAATGGCTAATACTCCTTCTTCGGGCAATAAGCCCGCAACTGAATGAATGCGTGTGACTTCGAGGGATTCTTCCATGCGTAATTCTGGAAGAATGGATGGAAATGATCGTGCTAGCAGGGTTTTGCCAGAGCCTGGCGGGCCTTGCATCAAAATATTATGGCTTCCGGCTGCAGCGATCTCTAATGCACGGCGCGCTTGTGATTGACCTCGTATGGCCGAGAAATCTAATCCGACTGGTCGAGGTCCTTCGATCATTTTTGTTCGCGTTGGCTCTTCGATAAGCGCGGCTCTTCCAATGACGTGATCGAGCACTTGTTTGAGTGTTTTTGCTGGCAACACCTTGATCCCTTGCACAAGAGCGGCTTCTTTTGCGTTTTCGGCTGGGAGAATGAGTTCTTCGATCCCCTCTTGTTTTGCGAGCAGAGCGACAGAGAGTGCGCCGTGAATGGGGCGGACCGAACCATCCAGCCCCAATTCTCCTGCATATAAACGCGTTGGCTTGCCTTGCACTGGAATATCACCTTGGGCGGTTAGAATGGCGAGCGCAATTGGCACATCAAATGGCGTGCCTGCTTTTTTAAGATCTGCTGGTGCGAGGTTTACGGTGACGTGCGTTCGTGGGAATGGAACATCCGTGTGTTTCATGGCGCTCCGAACACGCTCTCGCGCTTCTTGGATTGCTGCGTCTGGCAAACCAACTACGATGAATGAACCAAGGCCTGGTGAAATGTCGGCCTCAACTTCTACGCGAAAGGCTTCAAGCCCCACGATTGAGGCAGTTGTAATTTGCGATGCCATGTCTTCTACTCCGTTCCATATTTTTTCCTTTCTTGTCTAGTGTTTAAAAAACGGCTTTGTTAGCCGTTTTTTTCTTGGTTATGCACAAGGTGTCTTTTTTCTTTCCAGCGAGAAGCGAGATAAAGAATTCCTCCGATCGCAATCGCCATATCTGCGATATTGATGGCAGAGCGCCCGAATAAGACAATCCAATCTCTCACAAATCCGAAGGCGATGCGGTCATAGAGATTGCCGACTGCACCACCTAAAACCAAAGCGAGTCCGATGTATTCAATCTTTTTGTTTACTTTGATCGCCTCGACCATCCAACGGATAATAAAACTTGCCACAATAAAGGTGATGATGATGAGCCATGTGCGATCAATGGGAATATTGGCGAGCGCTCCTTCGTTTTTATGATGGACTAATCCAATAAATGACCATGACCAGGAAAAATCTTGCGCAAAGGCCCAGGCTTTGAGGATTTGGTCTAACAGAAAAACCGCAAGTACAAGACCTACGGCTTTTGATCGTGATTTGATCTCTGGGCTCATTACATTTCTTGTGTCAGCGTCTTTTTGCACGCAATACACGTTGAAGATGTTGGGCGCGCTTCTAAGCGCTTGATATCAATTTCTTTTTTGCAATATTTGCAGATGCCGTAGGTTCCTTTTTCAATGGATTCTAAGGCTTTTTTAACGTCGCGCAATTCGTTTTCGAGTTTTGCGCCGATCGAAATTTCGTCGGCTAAATCTGAAGCTTCGA
>CAYUCD010000131.1:0-1520 GCA_964443265.1 uncultured Gammaproteobacteria bacterium
AAAAAGAATGCCAAGAAAGACGCGATCCAATACACGCCGGATATTTGTATCAATTGGAAATGCTTGTTGACGAAGACTAAACATGGTTAGCGCTGCCGCTGTGTACGGACCAATGCCCTTGAGCGCGCGCCACGCATCTTCATTTTTCGGAACGCCATGATCTACCACGTGTTGAGCAATCGCACGCAATGCCAACGCACGCCGATTGTAACCAAGTCCTTGCCACGCACGAATCACTTCTGCAGAAGAAGCAGAGGCAAGCGCCTTCCAATTTGGAAATTGTTCCAACCATTTTTTATAAAATAAAAGACCGCGATGAACCTGCGTTTGTTGAAGCATGATCTCGCTCACGAGAATTCGATATGGATCACGCGTGTTTCTCCACGGCAAAATTCGACCGTGGCGTGCATACCAGCGGAGAAGGGAAGAGGAGGGAATCATGACCGTGGCGCGAGTGTGGCGAGCGTTTCCAAGAAGCGTTTTTCCGTAATGGAACTCGCATTGCCCCACAAAAGAAGCGTGGCTCCTGTTTCTGAAAAAGTGTGAAGCACAAACACCGCGCCAGTTGTATTGTCCATAGTCCCGCGTTGTCCTGCAAAAAGATAACTGCCAGAAGCAAAGACGGCGGATTGCGCATTTTGAAGTTGTGTAAGAAGGGCCGCTTCCTGCGCTCCATTATACGCTTGAACAATAAGCCATTGATCGTCTGTTTTATCAGCAAGCGGAGAAAGAGAGAGGATTAATTCTTTGTCTGTTGCGATAGACGCGCTGCCAGTCGGAACGCGCACAGAGAGTCCAAGCGGAACAGAGATGCCTGTACTCCAATATTTTAATGTGGACGCACTCGGCGCCTGAATCTTTACCGCCTTGCTCGTCAACGCGCGAAATTCATCAATGCGACTCAAACGTTCTTTGGCTTGAGCCACTTCTGTTGCAGCCGCCGCGAGCTTCGTGTTTGCTTCTTTGGCAACGCGTTCACTCTCCGCCGTCGCTCGTTCGGCTTGTGCGCGAGCTTCGATCGCTTGTTTTTCTAAGCGTGATCGGTCTTGATTGGCCGCGTGCAGAAAAAAACCAATACCAATGCCAGAGGCAAGGGCGCCGACCAAAATCCAGGTAAAAATAGAAAGCGGTTTTGACATGGTTGGATGATAGCCTAGCCGTTCCTGCGAAGGAAGACGGCGTCAGGCATAGGTCCCAATCATAAGGGAAGGGAATAAATCAAGAAAGAGGGTTTGACAGAAGGGGCGGTTTTCCTTAGGATGAACCCCGTATTTATTCATCATTCTCTATGAACGCCTATCTCATTTTTGGGCTCGTCACATCAGTGATCGCCATCGCGTACGGCTTGTATCTTTCCAGCCGCATTTTAAAACTCCCAGCTGGGAACGAAAAAATGGTGGAAATCGCCAAAGCGATTCAAGAAGGGGCCAAAGCCTATCTGAATCGTCAGTATAAGACCGTGTTTTGGATCGGAGCCTTTTTGTTTCTCGTGGTTGGATTTTTACCAGCATTAGGTTGGA